>NZ_JAKMSR010000007.1:0-116959 GCF_025772765.1 Campylobacter sp. CNRCH_2015_0814
TATTTAGTGGTTTAGTCAGCTTGGTTGTTACTACAGATGGGCTTTAATTTTTATTTTTAGTTGTTTGATTTAGTTTTAGGTTTTTTATTATTCAGCTTGTAAAATAAATTATTTTAGTGTTAGGGTGGATAAAATATGGTATAGATTTTGTTTTATAAGTAGTGTATTTGTAAGTGAGTTTGTGGTGGATTTTTGGGTGGGATAGTAGTTTTCTAGTAGCAATACTTTAATTTGATATTTGAAGCCATTGTGGTTGATAGGTTTTAGTTTTTACGTCTTTGTTTTTATTTGTTTTAATTGCTTATATTTTTTTATTAATCTGATAAATTTGGTTTTTACGTATTTTAGTTAGGTTAGGATTATGTGTTATGAAAATAGTAAATTAGTTGACTAATTTAGTTATTTAGTTGAATTGGTTTATTTTTAGCTTTTTTGTTTTTGGTTGTATTATAAAGTGTTATACGTGATTTTAATTTATAATAAAATCTATAATAAGATACAACATATGGATTGAAAAATCTAGCTTTCTTAGAAGAAATTATCTTCTAAGAAAGAATGTTTTATTCAGCGCCTTTTGGAGCTGTAAATGCTGTTATTTCAGGTGGTAATCCTTTGTATTTTTCTATATTTACTAAGCTTGTATGGGAAATGTTTCCGTTTGCTAATTCAGAAGTTGGCATATCAATAGTCAAGACATTTACGTTTCCGTATTTGCACATTCCTTCATCATTTGGGTCATACCACCCACCTTCGCATAATCTTACAACATTTGGCATAATGTCTTTTGTTACAACAGCACCCGCGAGAACTTGACCTCTTTTATTGAAAACTCTTACAATATCGCCATTTTTGATTCCAAGTTTTTTAGCATCAATTGGGTTAATCAATATAGGCTCTCTATCATTTACCGCATACTTTTCACGCAGTGAAGTATGACACATTTGCGAGTGGAGTCTATTTGTTGGGTGATTGGTTAGTAGATGAAAAGGTGTTTCTTTGGTAGCATTTCCTAGCCATTCTATTGGTTCCATCCACATTGGATGTGCTTTGCAGTCTTTATAGTTATACTTTTCGATTGTTTTTGAGTAAATTTCTATCAAGCCTGATTCAGTGCCTAGAGCATTTAAGATAGGATCTTCGATAAATTCAGAAAATCTAACCCATTCCATGCTTTCTATAGTTGGAGAAAAAGTTATAGGCTCGTTTTTCGCCCAAAATTCTTCAAAACTTGGCATTTTTGGTTCAAATACATCCCCATAAGCTTGAGTTTGTTTTAAAGCGCTATTGTAGTATTCTTTGATAAAATCTTTTGCATTTTTACCATTTTCAGTATAAGCATTAAATACATCATCTCCATACACTTTACAAATATCAGCAAAAATTTCATAGTCATCTTTGCTCTCGCCTATTGGTAATACCGCTTGCTTCATTGGAACTATATTCATATTAGAATAATCACCACTCATGGTAATATCATCTCGTTCATAAGAACTTGTAGTAGGCATTACAATATCTGCCATTTTGGCAGTTGGAGTCCAATAAATTTCATTTACAACTATAGTTCTTGGTTTTTGCCATGCTTTTATATTATTGTTTGTATCTTGATGATGAACTAATGGATTTCCACCCGCCCAATAAATAAAGTCAATATCAGGATAGGTTATCTTAGAACCATTATTGTCTATAACTTTTCCAGGATTTAACAAAGCATCAGCTATTCTAGCCACTGGAAAAGAATAACTAGCAGCATTTTGTAGCCATTCGGCACCACCTTGACTAACTCCTGCTTTTGGTAGCCCCTTAAATTTTCCATTTTCCCAAATTCCCACAGCTCCTGCTGTAATACCTCCTATAACACCACCTTTGCATGATGGAACCCCACCATTACTATAGTGATAGCTTAAGCCAAAGCCACCTCCTTTGGTGCCAATTTGTCCGATCATTGAAGCTAGGGTTATTAACATCCAATGAGGTTGTTCACCATGATGAGCTCTTTGCATACCCCAACCACTCATGAGCATGGTAGGGTTATCATAAAAGCTTTCAGCTAGTGTTTTAATGGTTTTTTCATCAATCCCACAAATTTTGCTTGCCCATTTTACATCTTTTTTAATACCATCATTCTTGCCATCTAAATAAGCTTTAAATTTATCAAAACCACTTGTATAATTTTCTAAAAATTCATAATTGACTTTATTTTTTTCGATCAGATGACTAGCCATACCTATCATCATAGCAACATCTGTATTTGGTCTTGGGGAGATCCATTGTGCATTTAAAAATTTAGCAGTTTCAGTTTTTATAGGATCTATACAAATAACCTTGATTTTGCTATTTTTTAATTTTTCAAAGTAAGCAAGACCTCTTTGGTCGTTTGAAGTCCAAGCTATTCTTAAAGTGGCGATAGGGTTAGCACCCCAAATAACTACTATTTTGGAATGTTCTAAAATATTTTCCCATGAAGTTTGTTGTTCATAAACTTCAATGGAGCCTACAACATAAGGCATGATCACTTGAGAAGCTCCGGTTGAGTAATCTCCAGTAGTCCCTACAAACCCACCTGTGACATTTAAAAATCTATGAAGTAATATTCTACAATTTTGCATATTTCCGCTAGATTTCCACCCATAACTTCCACCAAATATAGCTTGAGTTCCTTTTTGCTCTCTTGTTTTTTTAAGTTCTTTTGCTATAAGTTTTATAGCTTCATCATAACTTACACGCACAAATTCATCTTTTCCTCTAAGCTCAGGCTTTGGATTGTCAGGATTTTCAAGATAACTTTTTCTTACATAAGGATATTTCACACGTGATTTATAGATCATATCTGCTGTATAGTGTTGTAAGGGATTGTCAATTTGTGTTACTTTTTCCCATGGCTCACTTTTGATCACAATGCCATCTTTAATGGTAAGCTTTAAAATTCCCCAATGTGCTGCTGTTATCACGCTTCCATTTTTTACTAAACCTGAATTTATAGTTGAAGCTTCAACGCTTTTTCCCATAACCAAACTAGGAACCAGAGGTAATACACTTAAACCAGCACCAATTTTTAAAAATTTTCTTCTATCAAGCCCCATTTTATTTTACCTCCTTAAAATCTTTTGCATTTTTTTGTAAATACTGTATCACTAACCAATGATCTTTTTTATCAATTCCTGTTCTATTTACCATTGATCTAAAAGTAGCAGGCCAACCATTAGCGCTAAATTCACTTTCTTTATGAACACTATGACAAATTCCGCAGTTATTCATATAAAGTTCTTTTGCTTTTATAAACATTTCTTTATTGTTTTTTGTAAAATCCTTTTTATCAGTCCAAACTTCTATGGTAGCTTTATCCCATTTGCCATTTTTGCTTTTTGTGTAAGTTTTAAAATCAAGTTTTGTATTTTTAGAAAATGCAGCAACTATGATTCTTTGACTATCGTTGTAATAAAGTACAGAAGGCGAAGCAGGATTAATATAGCCTGTGATCTTGACTAAAACTTTATCTCCATCAGTTTTTAATACTTTAAAAGGATTTGTAGGTAGCAATCTACCAACAGCTTTTGTGTCATTTTTGCTTAAGTAAAGTGAGCTTACTTCACTTGTAAAAAATTCATTTTTAGCACAAACAAAAGAAACAAGTGCTAAGCAGAAAACCAAAATTTTTCCCATTTTGCCTCCTTGACATTTTTTTGATATAAACTTATTATATATCAATAAAATTAAAAATTTCTTAGCACAAAAAATGTAAAATTAAATATTATTTAATAATTTTTTATTGATTTGTAATTTATTTGTTTTTATATTTTCATAAAGTCTTTTCAATCCTTTAAAGTAAATTTTAGTAAAATACAAAATATTCTTTATAAAGGTTAAAAATGCACTTTACTTTGCTAAATGAAAAAGATTTTTTCAACCCCTACTACCGCAAAAAGCAAATTACGCAAAATGAATTTGACACTTTTTGCAAAGCTTTAACGCAGTATATAAAAAGGCTTGAAAGCTCACAAAGTGAAAACGAAGACTACCTAGTCGCCAATGCACTTAGCCCATTTTTAACCACGCTAAATTTCAAAACCCACATCAAAACCAAGCAAAAAGGCAAAAGCGAGATTGATTTAGCCATCGCTAAAGATGAGCTTAGTAAAGACTTAGAAGTTCTCATCGAAGCTAAAAAGCCCAACTCAAAAGAATTCATCACCCGCGCAAAGCCAAATTCCAAAGCCTTGCATGAAGCCATTTTGTATTATTTTAGAAATAGAGAGCATAGCTTTAGCTTGAAATTTATCATCATCACAGACTTTTATAAATTCTACATTTTCAAAGCTAGTGAGTTTGAAGAACTTTTTTATAAAAACACAAGCTTTAAAAAGCTTTTTGAAGAATTTCAAAGCCCAAATTCACTTTTTAAAGGCAATACCGATGAATTTTACAAAGAAGCAGGCAAGCTCATAGAAAATTCTAAAGAAAGCTTAAAAGGCTTTTTCATCGATTTAGCCTTTTTAAAAGACAAGCAAAAGTCAAATTTCAAAAACCTAGCAAGCATTTTCAAAACCTTCCACAAAGACTTTTTGCTCAATGAATTTAGCCCAAATGACGCAAACTCATTAAACAACGCATTCTATAAAGAGCTTTTATACATCTTGGGTTTAAGCGAGAGTAAACAGCTTTCTAAATTCATCATCACACAAAGTGAGCAAAGCAAACAAGCCCAAGGCACACTTTATCATCTCATAGCGAGCAAGCTTCCAAAGCATGACTTTGAAGAGGTGTTAAAATTCATCATACTTTGGCTAAATCGCATTTTATTTTTAAAGCTTATTGAGTCTAATTTAGTTAGATTTAACGATGATAAAACCCTAAAATTCTTAAACTATGAAAAAATTCCAAATTTCACCACCCTTTCACACCTTTTCTTTGATATCTTAGCTAAAGAAAAGCACACAAGAGCGCAGAGTAAATTTAGCTATTTGCCTTATTTAAATTCATCACTTTTTGAAAAACAAGCCATCGAAAAAACCACATTAGAAATCGCTACTTTAGAAAATGACGCTTTGCTAGAGTACTACCCACACACGCAGTTAAAAGATGACAAAGGCAAAAGCAAAAAAGGCAAAGTAGGTTTGCTTGAGTATTTGTTTGAGTTTTTAGACAGCTTTGACTTTGGAGCAGATGAGCAAAGCGAAGAACTCATCAAACAAAAAGAACTCATCAACTCAAGTGTTTTGGGAAATGTCTTTGAAAAGCTAAATGGCTACAAAGAAGGTAGTTTTTATACCCCAAGCTTTATCACTTCATATATGTGTAAAGCAAGTATAGAAAAAGTCGTGCTTGATAAGTTTAACCATACTTTTAAGCTAAATGCCACCAAGTTAAACGAGCTAAGAACCCAGTTGCGTCAAGAAAAAATCCCTCAAGAACAAAAACTAGCCTTGCTAAATTCCATACGCATTTGCGATCCTGCAGTGGGAAGTGGGCATTTTTTAGTTTCAGCTTTAAATGCCATGCTTATGGTGCATTATGAGCTTGGTTTGTTTGAAGAGGACTTTTACCTAAGCGTGCAAAATGATGAAATTTTAGTGCAAAATCACAAAGGCCAGTTTTTAGAGTATAAACGCCCTGATTTTGACAAAGACAAAACCCACCTTTGCCAAAAAGAACTTTTCGAGCGTAAAAAAGACATCATAGAAAACAACCTTTTTGGAGTAGATATCAACCCAAACTCATGTGAGATCACTAAACTAAGGCTTTGGATAGAGCTTTTAAAACACAGCTTTTATGAAAGCTTTGATGATACAAACTATCATGATCTTAAAACCCTACCAAACATCGATATCAACATAAAATGCGGGAATTCGCTTATAAGTTATTTTGAAATTCACAAAAGCCTTTCTCACTACCCCAACATCAAAGAACGCATGGATAAATACAAACGCATAGTCAAAGACTACAAAGAAGGCTTTTACACCGATAAATCTCTCATCGCAAAAGAGATCAAAAACCTCAAAGAAACTTTTAAAAATTTCTGCTTAAAAGACAAATTTGCCAAAGAGATCAAGCAACTTACCAACGGCGCTAATGAATACTCTAAAAAATACGGCGATTTTTTAGCACAAGATGAAAAAGATGAGAATTTTAGAGCATTTTTCTTTAAAAATATGTTTGAATTTGACTTTGATGAAAGTGCAGCTAAGAAAGAATTTAAAAAGCTTAAAAAGCTTTATGAGAGTATATTTGACTTAGAAAGTGCAAATCCTTTTGAATGGCGTTTTGAATTTAGTGAAGTGCTTGATGAGGGCGGGAATTTTCAAGGGTTTGATCTCATCATCGGTAATCCACCTTATATCAGACAAGAAGACATCAAAGAACTAAAGCCAAATTTAGCAAAAAATTATAAAGTTTATAAAGGCACAAGTGACATTTATACTTATTTTTATGAGCTTGGTTTTAACACTCTAAGAGACGGGGGGGGGGTATTGAGTTTTATCACTTCAAATAAATACACAAGAGCAGGTTATGGAGAGCCTTTACGTGAATTTTTGCTTAAAAATACTACGCTTTTAGAATACATTGATCTAAATGGTATAAAAGTCTTTGATAGTGCTACGGTAGATACTTCCATACTAAGCTTTGAAAAAGCAAAAACTAAAGATAGTAGCTTTAAGTACCTAGCCCCAAACACCGAGCTTTTAAAAGAAAATGACTTTAACATAGAAAGCATTTTAGATTTTAACAAAATCGCACAAAATTCTTTAAGCAAAGAAAGCTTTACTTTTAACGATGAAAGCACAAATGCACTAAAAGCAAAGATAGAAAAGCACGGCACTCCACTTAAAGACTGGCATGGGCTTAATATAAACTATGGCATAAAAACGGGCTATAATGAAGCCTTTATTATCACTACTGAAAAAAGAGATGAAATTCTAGTTAAATGCAAAGATGAAGCCGAAAAAGAACGCACCGCCAAACTCATACGCAAAATGCTACGCGGTAGAGATATAAAAAGATATAGTTATGAGTGGGCGAATTTGTGGATTATAGTTTTTGAATTTGGAAGTTATAAAATTTTAGAAAAAGAATATCCTGCTATATATAATCATTTAAAACAATACAAGAAAAAACTTCAAGCTAGAGGACAATGTACTAATAAACCTATAACAGATCAAAAACCATATTTAGGACAACATCATTGGCTTGAATTAGATAACAATCCAAATAAAGATTATTTATCGCAGTTTGAAAAGGAAAAAATAATATATAGTGAAATTGTGAGAAGTCCGCAATTTTATTTAGATACAAAGTTAAATTTTTACGCAGAAGCAACAAGTTTTATTTTAACAGGGGAAAATCTAAAATATCTCATTGCTTTTTTAAACAATGATTTTGTGGCTTTTATATTTAAAACATTTTACGCCGGTGGAAACTTAGGTGAAAATGGATTTAGATACAAAAAAGCATTTTTAGAAAGACTTCCTATACCAAAAATAAATTCTAAAAATGAAAAACTAGCAAACGAGCTTATAAGCTTAGTCGATGAGATTTTAGTTTTAAAAGAACAAAACAAAAACGCAAACACCAAAACCCAAGAAGACAAAATAAACTCTATCGTTTACAAGCTTTACAACCTAAACGAAGAAGAAATAAAAATCATTGAAAACAAGGAGTGAAGATGAAATTTGTAGAATGTAATTTATTGGTAAATGAGCAAACGGTTAATAGTTTTAATATTTTTCACAATATTTGCGAGGATCAATTTTCACATGATAATACAGAGTATATTATTAATTGTGAAATTATTAATCAAAATATTTTTTGGATATATGCTAGATTTGGAAAAATAAATCCGTATTCTAATGAAATTTTTGATATAGAAACTAAAAAATCTGGAAAAAATCCAAAACAAAAGAAACAGGTAGAATTAAACAAGCAACTTTTTTGCATTTATGATTTACGCAGCCTTGTTTTATATATGTCAGATTTTCGCAAACAAAATTTTTTATCTTTTTATTTAAAAGAAAAATTCGGGCAAAATTTTTTAATAAAAAAATATTTTATTAAGCCTGAAGAATTTATAGAAACTATTACTTCTATTGAAAAAATTTCTTTTACATTTAAGAAGAATGTTTTCACATCAGATATTTTTAGTATGGTAGAAGATGAATTAGGGTATGGAGCAACAGAATGTTTTTCATTAGAAACAAAAATAAGTAAAGAAAGTATCTTTGATAGTGTTAGGAGTTTAAAATTTTTATTAAAAGCACAAAAAATGAAAGACAATCATCAAATAGAAAAAATGAAATGTATTGGCAAAAATGATGATGGTGTGGAAAGTATTTTTAATCTTGATAGTTATTTAAAAAAAATTGAGTTTAATTTAGAACTAGATGATAATGGAATTTACGATGTGCAAAAAGTGAAAAATATGGTTTTAAGAAAAATTAATTTTAATCAAGGATAAAGTTATGTTAGGTAATATTTACGATGAAGATAAAACAAAAATATCTATTTCTTTTGTTTTGATTATTGTTTTGGTTTTTATAAGTATTTTTTATTTAAATTTTGAATATAGTAAAATAGAAAAACTTATAGAAAATTTTATTAGCAATGCAATTACTTTTGTTTCAATATGTTTTGGTTTTTATTTAACCGCTCTTTCAATTCTTTTTTCATCAAAATACATTAAATTGTTAAACAATGAAGATCCAAAGAAGAAAACGCAAAAACAAATTCATACTTTAAAAGAGTATTTTAGATTGGCTATATATTGTGCTTTAATTACTATTATTTTTTGTTTTTTAGTTTTAATAGTATTGAAGTTGAAAAACGAAATTATAGTTTCTATCCTTTTTTCTGTATTTTTAGGATTTTTTATTGAAAATTTCATTTTCATTTTTTTATTACTTAAAGTTTTTTTGAATGCACTTATCATTCAAGCAATAAAATAAATAAATTATATTTTAATTATTATATGAAAGTATTTATATTTATTTTTAAAAAAAAGAAGAAATTTGTTATGGATAAATGTTGTATGCCGTATGGTTTAGATATATCTTCTAGAATATTTCAATTCGCTGATTAAAAAGTGTTATAAAAATTTAAGTAACAAAAAAAGTGGATGGTATAAATAACTCTTATATTAAATAAAATATTTTAATTTTATACGCAGAAAAACTCCATAGTACCAAGCTAAATAAAAAGGCTTGTTAAAGCCTTTTTTGTTTTTAAATTTTGCTCGTTTTTAGCTTATGGTATAATGAAAATTATCCAAAAAAGGAGTACCATGCTAAAGACAAGTTTTAAAAAATCAGTTTTTATCCCAAGCATTAGCATTATAATCATCTTAAGTCTTAGTTGTATTTTATTACCTAAGCTTACAAATGATTTTATCAATCATATCAAAAGCGGGATTTTTGCAAATTTTTCATGGTTTTATATACTAAGCGTGAGTTTTTTTGTGTGTTTTATGCTCGCACTTGCTCTTTCAAAATTTGGCGATATCAAGCTCGGCGATGATGATGAAAAACCTCATTTTAAATTTACCTCATGGCTTGCTATGCTTTTTGCTACGGGTATGGGTGTAGGGCTTATGTATTTTGGTGTGGCTGAACCTCTCATACATAAAAAAGCATTGCAAACAAGCGATGAAGAAGCTATGCTACATACTATCTTTCACTGGGGAATTCACCCATGGGCTATTTATGGGGTGTGTGCTTTGGCTATGGCGTATTTTGGTTTTAGATATAAAATGCCTCTTAGTTTGCGTAGCGCTTTTTACCCTTTGCTTAAAGATAAAATTTATGGTTTTTGGGGAAATTTAGTCGATATGCTAGCTTTAATTGTTACGGTTTTTGGCATTAGTACTACGCTTGGTTATAGTGCTTCTCAGCTTAATGCTGGCTTTTTAAATTTAGGCATTTTAAATGAGCAAAGCTTTTTAGAACAAAGCGTGATTATAATCATCATCATTTCTTTAGCTACGCTTTCATCGATTAGTGGTTTGACAAAAGGCTTAAAAATTTTAAGCGAGGCAAATTTGGTTTTTGCAGTGTGTTTAATGCTTTTTGTGCTTTTTTCAACCAACACCATTCAAATTCTTTCGCAATTTAGCTCTAATATTGGCAATTATTTGCAAAATTTAATTTCTTTGAGCTTTAAGACTTATTATTATGAAAAAGAACATATAGAGTGGTTTAATAACTGGACTATTTATTATTGGGCTTGGTGGCTTAGTTGGGCGCCTTTTGTGGGCTTTTTCATTGCTAAGATTTCTCGCGGTAGAACGATAAGGGAATTTATCTTTGGTGTGCTTGTAGTGCCTACTAGTTTTAATATACTTTGGTTTAGCATTTTTGGCAATAGTGCTTTAAATTTCAATGATATCTTAAGTCCTTTTACTTCAGCACCTGAAAGTTTGCTTTTTTATTTTTTACAAAATTTTTCTTTTTCTTATTTTAGTTCTTTGCTTGCACTTTTGGTTTTAGCTTTGTTTTTCATCACTTCAGCAGATAGTGGGATATTTGTGCTAAATTCTTTAAGCAGTGGTGGTGCTCATGAGCCATATAAATGGCAAAATATCCTTTGGGGTTTTGTACTCGCGCTTTTAGCTACTTCTTTGCTGTATTCAGGTGGTTTGGGGGCGATTTTAAGTATTACTATGATAGTGGCTTTGCCTTTTGCCTTTTTGCTTTGCTTGATGTGTTTTTCACTGCTTAAAGGTTTAATTGTAGATGTAAATTACTCTTTAACTAAACTTAGTCAAAGTAGCGTGTATTTTTCAGGGGAATTTTGGCAAGAAAGACTAGCTAGAATTTTAAAACAAAGTAAAGAACAAGACATACAAAATTTCTTAAACACCAAAGTTAAAAATGCTATGGAATCACTCAGCCAAAGTCTAAAAAATTACGGCTTAAAAACACAAATCGTTCAAGAAAAATCAAGTATAGGTTTGATTATAAAAAAAGAATTTGCAAAAGATTTTATCTATGGAGTGCAAGTAGTAAAAAAACAAGCAAGCCAAAGCATAATCGATGATAAATTTATGCCAACTTATTCTAAAGAATTTATTTTTGAGCCACAAACTTTCTTTGCTGATTCGCGTAATGGTTATAATATAGAGTATTTAAATGAACAAGAAATCATCGTAGATATACTAAAGCAGTATGAGAGGTATTTGCAACTTTTATTTGATGATAAAAATGAAATTTTTACTAAAGCTTATGATTAAAAAGCGTTATAATTTCACTTTATTTTATAAGAAAGGCCTTTTATGTTGAGATTTTTTATCATGCTTTTTTGTGCTTTAAATCTTTTTGCTATCACGCCAAAAGATACGATTGTTATAGCAGTGGAAAATGAGCCAGAGCGTATAAATCCGCTTTTTAGTGAAGATCATGATGTGGCAATTGCTCTTGTGTTTTCAGGACTTACACGCTTTGATGAAAATATGAGCTTAGCGCCTGATCTTGCTAGCTCTTGGAAAGTTAGTAAAGATGGACTTGTTTATGAATTTACTTTAAGAGATGATGTGTTGTGGCATGATGGGACTAAATTTAGCGCTAAAGATGTGGAATTTAGTATAAATGCTTTAAAAGATGAGAAATTAAATTCACCCTCAAAGGTAAATTTTGACGCAGTTAAAGAAGTAAAAATCATCGATGATTATCACTTGTCTATCACACTTTCAAAGCCTTTTCCTGCATTTTTAGACGCTTTGAGTGTAGGGATTTTACCAAAACACTTACTTGAAAAAGAAAATTTAAACACTACTAAATTTAATCAAATGCCTATAGGAACAGGATCATATAAGCTAAAGCAATGGAAAAAAGGTCAATACATGATCTTAGAGGCAAATGAAAATTATCATTTAGCTAAGGTAAAAACACTAAAACTCATACTAAAACACATTAAAGATCCAAGTATAAGTGCTATTGAGCTTAAAAATGGTTCTATTGATGTGGCTTTGGTTGATTTTGCTCTAGCTTCAAATTTTGCAAATGATAAAAACTTTAAAATGCTTATAGAACATTCGGCTGATTACCGTGCTTTGATGTTTAATTTTAATCATGAGTTTTTAAAAGATCAAAATGTACGTTTAGCGCTAAATTATGCTATTGATAAACAAGCTATTGTAAATTCACTTTTGCATTCTTTTGGAAAAGTAGCAAATCATCCTTTAGAAAAATCATGGGCAAATCCTAAAGAATTTGCAAGCTATGCTTATGATATAAAAAAAGCAAATGAGCTTTTAGCAAAAGCAGGCTTTGTGAAAAACAAAAATGGAATTTTAGAAAAAAATGGCAAAGAATTTAGCTTTGAAATGTATGCTATGAGTGAAGATCCACTAAGAGTAGCTTTGGTAAATATCTTGCAAAGTGAGTTTTTAAAGCTTGGCATAAAAGCAAAAGCGGTAGCTAAACCAAGTGGAAGTTTTGATTATACGAAAATTGATAGCTTTTTAGTAGGTTGGGGTAGTCCTTATGATCCTGATTTTCATACCTTTAGAGTTTTTGCAAGCTCTCAAGATAGTGCTTTAAACTCAAGTGGATGGAATTTTGGCCATTATCAAAATGCTAAAGTTGATGAGGCTTTAACAAAGGCTAGAAATTCACTTGATGTAAATGAAAGAAAAAAACACTATAAAGAATTTATTGATGCTTTATATAAAGATCCTGCGTTTTTATTTATAGCTTATATTGATTATCCTTTAGTTTTTGCTAAAAATATCCAAGGTATAAAACCTCACATTTTAGGTCATCATGGGGTAGGTTTTACTTGGAATGCTTATGAGTGGAGCAAAAATTAGTGCTAAAACTCATTTTCAAACGCCTTTTATGGGCGTTTTTCTTGATGATTTTTGCAAGCTTTTTATGTTTTGTGATGATTTATCATGCTAAAGGAAGCGTGGTTTTTGCTAGTGTACCTCAAGGAACTAGCCTTAAAATAAAAGAAGAAATCGAGCGTAATTTAAATTTAGATAAACCTTTATTAGAGCAGTATGAAAATTGGCTTTTTAATGCCATGAAAGGCGACTTTTCCTACTCTTTAATCAGCGGAGAAAAGGTTAGTGAGATTTTAAAAGAAAAACTTCCTTATACTCTTATACTAGGTGGGTTAGCTTTTTTAGCGCTTTTCATGTTGTCTTTGGCTTTGGCGCTTTTGTGTGTGTTTTATAAAGATAGTTTTTTGGATAAATTTATCACTTTTTCAACGATGAGTTTTTTTGCATTGCCTGCTTTTTCTTTATCGCTAATGTTTATTTTAGTTTTTGCTGTATTTTTTAAGCTTTTTCCAAGTTCGGCTATTGCTGATATTGGTTTTGAAGATGATGTGTTTAATCGTTTGTGGCATTTGTTTTTACCAGTATGTGCTTTAGTGCTTTCACATTTAGCTGTTTTTGTGCGTTTTATAAGGACAAGTTTGATTGATAGTTTAAATCAAAGCTTTATAGAAAGTGCTTTTGCAAGAGGGCTTAGCAAAACAAGAATTTATTTGCACTTTGTGTTAAAAGATGCTTTTGGTTCTATACTTGCGTATTTTGGTGCTTCTTTTGTGAGTTTTTTAATGGGAACTTATATAGTAGAAAGTGTGTTTTCTTATGAGGGCGTGGGAAATTTGGTGATTAAAAGTATATTGTTTAAAGATTATCCTGTGGTGCTAGCTGTGGTGATTTTTAGCATTTTAGTGGTGGTGCTTGTAAATTTGATCGTAGAGATAATTTGCAAGATGATTAATCCAAGGTTTGCTAATGCGTAAGTTTTGCGTGATGATGATTTTACTAAGTTTTATTTTAGCACTTTTTGCACCTTTAATAAGTTCTTATGATCCTAATTTAGTGGATTTAAGTAAGGCTAAAATAGCCCCAAATTTAAGTCATATTTTTGGTACAGATTTGCTTGGTAGAGATGTTTTTACGCGTATTTTATATGCCTTGCGTGTTTCTTTGTTTGTAGGGGTAATGGCAGCATTTTTTAGCGTACTTTTTGCTTGTGTTTATGTGTTTTTAACAAGATTTTTTGCTTATGCTTTTTTCGCTAGAGTACTTGATATGCTTTTAGCACTACCTTCTTTGCTTGTGATTATGTTTTTTCAAAGCTTTTTGGCAGGATCTTTGTGGAGTATGATTTTTATTATCGCTTTAGGGCATTTTGCTTTTGTGGCAAAAGTGCTTGATACTCAGCTTAATAAATTTCAAAAACTTGAGTTTTATCAAAACGCAATTGTCTTAGGCTCTAGTAAAATGAAGGCTTTATTTAGTGAGCTTTTGCCTTCTTGTTGGAATTTGCTTTTTGTGCTTTTTGTTTTAAATATCGCTCATGCTATTACAAGTGAAGCGACTTTAAGCTTTTTTGGCTTGGGTGTAGAGCTTTGGACTCCAAGTTTAGGAAATATGCTAAATGAAGCAAGCAAGGCCGTGTTTTTAGGGTTTTGGTGGATGATAGTTTTTCCAGTAGCCTTTATACTTATGCTTATTTTGCCTTTGCTTGCTTTGGGTAATGATTTGCAAGAAGAGATTAAAGTATGATAGAAATTTCAAATCTTAACCTTAGCTTTAAAGATAAGATCTTATTAAAAGATATCAATCTTAATTTAGAAGATGGCAAAGCTTTGGCTATCATGGGTAAAAGTGGAGCTGGAAAAAGTTTGCTTTTAAAAAGCATGATTAAGCTTTTTGATAAACACTATAAACTTAATGCGCAAAAATTTCAGATAGATCAAAAAGATATTTTAAATTTAAAAGAAAAAGGACTAAATGCCTTAAGAGCTAAGGTAAATTTGCTTTTTCAAGATGTTTATGGGAGTTTTTACCCTCTTGTTGATATAGGGAGTTATTTTAATATAGTTTTAAAAACTCATACTAATTTAAGCACAAAAGAGATTAAAGAAAAGGCCTTTTATTTTTTTGAGTGCTTGGGACTTAAAAATCATGATCTTTTGTGGCATTCTTTTATATATCAGTTAAGTGGTGGTATGGCAAGACGCATTCAAATAGCGCTAGCTTTGTTAAGCGAGGCTAAGTATTTATTGTGTGATGAGATTACAAGTTCTCTTGATAGGGCTAATGAAGAAAAAATCATCGCTATTTTAAAAGAGCTAAAAACACAATTTAAAAATCTCATTTTCATCACGCATGATATAAATTTAGCCAAAGAGCTTTGCGATGAGGTGGCTATCATAGAAGATAAAACTTTGATTTATCAAATGCCTGTAAAAGAGTTTTTAAGCAATCCAAAAGGTGTTTTTGCTAAAGAATTGTTAAATTGTCTTGAGAATGAAAATGTTTTTAGAAGTTAAAAATTTAAGCAAATCTTATAAAATTAAAAAACACTGGTATTTAAAAGAAGAAGAAATTTTTGTTTTTAAAGATGTGAGTTTTTCTTTAAATCAAAATGAGAATTTATTGCTTTGTGGGGAAAGTGGTAGTGGCAAAAGCACTCTAGCTAAAATTCTTTGTATGCTTGAACGAGCAAATACTGGAAAAGTTTTATTTGAAAATGAAAATATATTAAATTTAGATTTTAATACTCAAAGAAAATTACGCCAAAAAATTCAATATGTTTTCCAAGATCAAAAGCTAGCTTTAAATCCTTATAAAAGCACTAAAAGACTTTTACTTGATGTATATGAAAATTTTAAACTTAAGCCTGATTTTGAAGAGCTTTTTAAACTTTTTGATGCTTTTGAACTTGAAAAAGATATTTTAAATTTAAAACCCTCTAAGCTAAGTGGTGGTCAAAGCCAAAGATTAGGTTTGATTAGAGCTTTGCTTTTAAGGCCAAAATTGCTTATTTTAGATGAAATCACAGCAGCGCTTGATGTGGTGACTGCTTATAAAATTTTAAACTACTTGCACGCTTTTCAAAAAATGCATGATATTACTTATATATTTATTTCTCATCAAGAAAAAATCTTGCAAGATATATGCCATAAAAAAGTGTTTTTATAATAAAGATAAAAATTGTTTCATTTTGAAATACTTAAAAAATTATTTTTTTGATAATAAGTTTTTATATAGCTAAGTTAAAGTAAAATAAATTTTAATTATGCTTGAATAAAAGGTTTATTATGACGCACGCAACTATAGAGCATCAATACTTTGGCATCTTTGCAATGCTTGTTATTGCAAGTGTTATATTTTTTACTTTGGTGTATATTTCTTCTAAAATAGGTTCCAAACTCGCCTCTCATAATAGAAAAAAACTCGGACTTGGGATTTATGAGTGTGGGCCTATGGCTTCTAAGCAAGCAAACAAAATTAATTCTCAATTCTTTGTTTTTACTTTGATTTTTATTTTGCTTGATATTGAAGTAGTATTTTTATTTCCTTGGGCAGTGATTTTTAAAGATTTAACCGCAGAGCTTTCAAATTACGGCCTATCTTTATTTGCCTTAGTGGAAGTATTTGTTTTTATTTTATTGCTTGCAATAGGTTTTTTATACGCTTATAAAAAAGGAGCATTCGCATGGCAGAGTATCAAAAAATGAGCAATGCGCCAGTTGTTTTAACTACGGTTGATAAGTTAGTGCAATGGGGTAGGAGTAATTCTTTATGGGCACTATCTTATGGGCTTGCTTGTTGTGCTATTGAAATGATGGCAGCAGGTGGTGCAAGATATGATTTTGATAGATTTGGAACGATTTTTAGAGCAAGTCCAAGACAATCTGAAGTAATGATTATAGCGGGTACTTTAAGCAAAAAACATGCTGAATTTACAAGAAGACTTTATGATCAAATGCCTGATCCTAAATGGGTTATTTCTATGGGTTCTTGCGCAAATACCGGTGGTATGTTTAATACTTATTCTACTGTTCAAGGGGTAGATAGAATTATTCCTGTTGATATTTATGTACCAGGCTGTGCCCCACGCCCTGAAACTTTTCAATTTGCTTTGATGATTTTGCAAAAAAGAATTCGTAAAGAAAAAGCAAGCAGAAAAATAGCTCCAAAAAGGCTTATATGATGAGAAAATATAGCGATAAGAAAAATGCTCAGCTAAAAAATTATTATGAAGATAGATTTTACCATGCACCTGCAACTAAAAAACTAAATACAGAGGATAGTGCTTTTGAGAGTGATTATCAAATTTTAAGCCAAGAATTCGGGTTAAAAAATTCTTTTATAGAGCTTGATTTTTGGGTGATTGAAATAAATAAAGATGATAATGTTGCTATTCTTAGTAAGCTTAAAAATTTAGGTTATAGTTGTTTTACTGATGCAAGTGCGATTGATTTTGTCGCTCAAAAACAGGGTTTTGAAGTATATTATCAGCTTTTAAATATGGAGAAAAATTTAAGAGTGAGAATAAAAACTTTCGTTGGTTTAAAAGAAAGGCTTCAAAGTGTTATGAGCGTTTTTAAGGGTGCTAATTGGTGTGAGAGAGAAATATATGATATGTTTGGAATTTTCATTATCAATCATCCGAATTTAAAAAGACTTTTAATGCCTGATGATTGGTATGGACATCCTTTTTTAAAAAGCTATCCTTTGCATGGTGATGAATTTGCTAAATGGTATGAGATAGATAAAATTTTTGGAAAAGAATATCGCGAGGTTGTAGGTGAGGAAAATAGAGATCCAGGTTTTGTAGATGAAAAAGATACGCTAAACTTTAGCAGAATTTATCATGAGGTTGGTAAAGGTGAAGCTCCAAGAGAAGATAAATATCTACAAGAATATCAAGAAGAAGGTGGCGTGCCTTTTGTGAAAAAAGCCAAAAGAACGCAAGTAAAAATTTTAGACAAGAGAAGATAAAATGCAAATTTCTACTAAATTAAAACCTTATTATGAAAATATAAGCTTTGAGCGTGAAGATGGTACTATGATAGTAAATCTTGGTCCCCAACACCCTAGCGCTCATGGAAATTTACGCCTTATTTTAGAACTTGATGGAGAAGAAATCACCAAGGCTGCTCCTTGTATAGGCTATATGCATCGTGGTATGGAAAAAATGGCTGAAAATATGATTTATCAAGAGTTTATCCCAACTACTGATAGAATGGATTATATCGCAGCTAGTGCAAATAATTATGCCTATGTAGCTGCTGTGGAAAAACTTTGTGGTTTGGAAATTCCACGCAGAGCAAGTGTGATAAGGATGATTTTGCTTGAGTTAAACCGCATTGCTTCGCATTTGCTATGGCTTGCTACACATGCTCTTGATATTGGTGCGATGACAGTATTTTTATACTGCTTTAGAGAGCGTGAATATGTGCTTGATTTAATAGAAAAATATTGTGGGGCAAGACTTACGCATTCATCTATGAGAATAGGCGGGGTAATGCTTGATTTACCTGAAGGTTTTTTAGATGAACTTTTAGCATTTTGCAATAAATTTCCAAATGATATAAAAGATTATGAAGCCTTGCTTGATGATAATAGAATTTGGCGTGCAAGAACTGAAAATGTAGGAGTGGTAAGTAAAGAACAAGCGCTAAGTTGGGGTTGTAGCGGGGTTATGCTAAGAGGAAGTGGGATTGCTTATGATGTTAGAAAAGAAGAGCCTTATTTGCTTTATGATGAGGTAGATTTTGGCGTGCCTGTGGCTAAAATGGGTGATTCTTATGCAAGATATAAAGTTTATATGCAAGAATTTAGAGAAAGTTTGAAAATTTTAGTTCAATGTGCTAAGCTTTATCAAGATACTCCGCCTGAAATTTTATGCAATCATCCTGAGTATGTAAGTGCTTCAAAAGAGCAAATCATGACACAAAATTATTCGCTTATGCAACATTTTGTCCTAGTAACCCAAGGCTTAAAACCACCAAAAGGAGAGGTGTATGTGCCAACTGAAAGTCCAAAAGGCGAACTTGGGTTTTTTATTCACTCAGATGGTAGCGGTAGGCCATATAGATTAAGAGCTAGAACCCCAAGTTTTTTTCACTGTGCGTTTTTAGAAGAAATGCTTGTGGGGTCATATTTGGCTGATGCGGTGGCGATTTTAGGGAGTATTAATATAGTTTTAGGTGAGATAGACCGATGAGACGCGTGGATTTAAGAAAAAGTCAAGATTTGTTTAAGGATTTAGAACAAATCATTCAAAATGCTTATATGGGTGAAGTTTTAGTGGTTTTGTTTGAAATAGGAGATTTTTCTAATGTAGAAAAAAGTTTTGCTTTCATAAAAGAGCAAAATTGTGAACTTTTAAATTCTTTAAAATTTAATCAAGTAGATTGGACTATAGTTTTTAAAAAGGTAGGACAATGAAATTAGCAAAATATCAAGAAGGCTTAAATGCTTTGTGTTTTGTGGATTTGCTTTCTTTAAAAAATCCTTCACTTTGTGCTAAGCTTAACAAAAGTAAAAATTACAATATTTCCTGTTTAGAAGATAAAAATTTAAAAGCAAGCTTTTATAAATGTGAGATTGCAAGTGCGCCTTTTGTGCTTGCATTACTTTGTAAGATGAGTTTGGATACTGAATTTAACGAGCTTGATGAGGGTTATTTAAGTGCTGAATCTTGCTTTGGCGAAGAAGAGGCTTTAGAGATTTTGGAGTTTTTAAAAGAAGCAAAGTGTATTATTTTTGATGAAAATTTATACCAACATAAAGACTTTGAAAATATTAAGTATTTTTTAGAAAAACTTTGTCATAAATTTGAACTTTTATTGATTTGTTCTAATGAAAATGAAGAAAATTTGTTAATACAAAATTCTTTTAGTGAACTTTTAGAACTTGATAATTTTGACGGAACTATCATCATGCAAGCACCTTTAGAGGATAAAAATTTGCATTGTTCTTCATCTTTTGCTTTGATTGCTAAGGTCAAGGATGAGGATAAAATTAATTTAAAAATAAACACTCAAGAATTTGCAACTATAGTAAAAATCAATCATGATTTAAAAGGCACGGTGGCTTTGTTTGATTATGAAAGCGCTGGTTTTGCTTTTTCAAAAGCTCAAGTTAAGGTTATAAAATGAAAGTTATCATTAATGGTATAGAATGTGAGGCAAATGAGGGTGAGTATATCTTAAATGTCGCAAGAAAAAATGATATTTTCATTCCTGCAATTTGTTATTTAAATGGTTGTTCTCCAACACTTGCATGTCGTATGTGTATGGTAGAAGCTGATGGTAAAAAGGTTTATTCTTGTAATACTAAAGTTAAAGAAGGTATGGTAGTAGAGAGTGATTTGCCAAATTTATGGGATGAGCGTAATGCCATCATGCAAGCATATTGTATCAACCACCCTTTACAATGTGGGGTATGTGATAAATCTGGCGAATGTGAGCTTCAAAACTTTACACACAAAGCAAGAGTAAATGTGCAAAATTATTGGATTAAAGATACCCATAAAGAGCATAAAAAATGGGGCGAGATTAATTATGATCCAGCTTTATGTATAGTATGTGAAAGATGTATTACAGTTTGTAAAGATAAAATAGGAGAAAGCGCTTTAAAAACCACTCCAAGAGGAGCAAACGCGCCCGATGCAAGTTTTAAAGAGAGTATGAGTAAAGACGCGTTAGCTATTTGGACTAAATTTCAAAAGAGTTTAATTGCGCCAAGTAGTGGCGATATGCTTGATTGTTCTTTTTGTGGAGAATGTACAAGTGTATGTCCAACGGGAGCTTTGGTGGGTTCGGCTTTTCAATATACATCTAATGCTTGGGAGTTAAAGAAAATTCCAGCTAGTAATCCACATTCAAGTGATTGTGAGTTGATGTATTATGATATTAAACAAACTAGTATTAATAATCAAAAAGAAAAAATTTATAGAGTGAGTAATGATTTTGCTTTTGCTACGCTAAATAAAGCTGCAAGATATGGTTTTAATACCCAAAATGAAGTTCAAGGTAAAGACGAAAAAGCTTTTGAAAAACTAGTAAATATGATAAAAAATAATGAAATAAAAAATATTTTATTTAATAGTTTTATTACTAACGAAGAAGCTTTAATCTTACAAAATTTAAGTAAAAAATTTAATCTTAATCTTATAAATCATGAAGCTAAAAAATTCCAAGATTTCCTAGCTTGTTTTTATCAAAATGCAAATGCAATGTATAATGCAAATACAGATGATATTACTCAAAGTGATTTTTTAATCATTGTGGGTTCATTTTTACGCTATGATGCGCCAACGCTAGGATATAAAGTTAATAACGCTTTGGTAATGAATAAAGGTGCAGGACTATATTTTCACCCTATAAAAGATAAAGGTGTGGATAAATATTCTAAAAATTTCTTGCAGATTAATCATGATATTAAAGATAATGAAAGTATTTTATTATTTATCTTGCAAAAATTTGCCAAAGAGCTTTCGCAGGATTTTAAAAACACATTAGAAAATGCATATTATCAAGATACAAAAGAAATAGAAGAAACTATTAATGAAGAAGTTACTGAAAAGATAGAAAAGCAAAATGAAAATGGCGAAACTATTATAGAAGAAGTTAAAAAACTTGTGCCTAAAAAAATTAAAAAAAGCATAGAGGTGCAAAGATCAAATTATGCGAAAAATCTTGGCATAGATGAGGATATTTTAGAGACTTTACTCGCAAAAAAGCAAAAATTTACACTTATTATAGGAAGTGATTTTTACTATGATGAGCAAAGTGCAAAGCTAGCAAAACTTTGTGCTTTGGTGCAAAAATATACTGATTTTAAAGTCTTTTTAAATCCAACTTGCACCAATACTTTAGGCGTGAGTTTAATTTGTGATTTAAGTCAAGATTTTCAAGCGGGAAAAACACTAGGTTATAACGAAAAAGGCGATTTTACTTTTTCTTATGATGGGCATTTTGATCTTGCAAGTTCTAGTTTAAATCAACAAGAAGGTAGCTTTGTAAATTATGACAAAAGATTAGTTCCTACAAATGCAGCTTTAGAATTTAAAGGTTATTTTTTAAATGATTTAGCAAATGCTTTAGGTTTTGATGAGGAATTTACAATCAACTATACTAAATTTTTACCACAAAATAAAGGCTTTAGGGCAATTGATTTTGATGAGTTGGAAAATCATTATGATAATGGTGGGGCAAATCATAGAGGCTATGAGCTTGATTTTTCTCATTTTGAGTTTGAAAAAACATTAAGCACTCAAGAAGTCAAAGAGCAAAATGAAGGAAATTTAACCTTATATCATGCAAATTGTATTCACCAGTTTTCAAAGCTTAGCAATAGAGCTTTTAATGAGGTTGGAGCTTTATTTTTATCGTCTGATTTAATGCAAAAATTTGATTTAAACCAAGATGATAGTGTTATTTTAAAAAATGAAAAAACTCAAATTGCTATAAGTGTAAAATGTGATGAATCTTTAGAAAATGGAGCGTATTTGGGGGATTATGATAGTAAGATTGATTTTAAATCTTTGTTTAATAATACTCGATATGCAAAAGTTTGGCTTGAAAAAGCAGGAGCTAAAATATGAGTGATATTACTTTTTTTATTATAGAAACAATTATCAAATGCGTGCTTGTTATAGCTATTTTTGCAACTTTAGCAGGCTTGGCAACTTATCTTGAAAGAAAGGCTTTGGCTTTATTTCATCGTCGTTTAGGGCCTGATATGGTAGGTCCTTTTGGATTGCTTCAAGTAGTTGCTGATATGATTAAGCTTTTTACTAAAGAAGATATTGTTCCAACTTATGCTCAAAAAGTGGTGTTTTTAATCGCTCCATTGATTGCAGCAATTTGTGCTTTTGTGGCAATTGCAGCTATACCTATTTTTCCTGAATTTACTTTATTTGGTAGAGTGATTCGTCCTATTATTGCTGATATTAATGTGGCTTTATTATTTGTCATAGGTATGGGTGGGGTTAGTTTTTATGCGATTTTTTTAGGAGGCTTGGCTAGTAATAATAAATGGTCATTGTTAGGTGGGGCAAGAGGGCTTGTTTCTATCATTTCTTATGAGAGTGTTGCAGGACTTTCTTTGGTGTGTGTTGTAATGCTTGTTGGCTCTTTGTCTTTAGTAGATATTAATAACTATCAAAGTGAAGGCATACTTTCTTGGCTTATTTTTAAACAACCTTTGGCTTTTATTTTGTTTGTGATAGCTATTTTTATAGAAACTAATAGAACTCCACTTTGTTTAAGTGAAAACGAAACTGAACTTGTTTCAGGTTATGGCACTGAATATAGTGGGCTTAGATGGGGTATGTTTTTTATCGGAGAATATACAGCCATGATAACAGGAGCGATTATGATATCGCTTTTATTTTTGGGTGGATTTAATGATTTTTGGATTATACCAGGGGCTATTATGATGCTTTTGAAAGTGTCTTTTGTGTTCTTTTGGTATTTTTGGGCTAGAGGGGCTTTTCCGCAACTGCGTCCTGATCAAGTAATGAGAATGTGTTATTTGATTTTAATTCCTTTAGCGGTTTTAAATTTATTAATTAGTGCTTTAGTACTTGTGATATAGGAAAAACAATGAAAAAAGGTTATTTTAAAGTAGATTTTGAGCGTAAAAATCCTCAAAATGCTTATGAAAAATTTATACAAGTAATCAAGCGTTCTTTAAATACAGAACTTTTTGTAGGTTTGTTTGTCGTATTAAGAGAAATGTTTAAAAAAAATAATAGCGCAACGATTAAATACCCTATGGAAAAAGTTGCTTTAGATAATCGCTACCGTGCGGTACATCGTTTGATGCGTTTTATTGAAAGTGAAAATGAATGTTGTATTGGTTGTGGCTTGTGCGAAAAAATTTGCATTAGCAATTGCATAAGAATGGAAACAAGTTTAAGCGAAGATGGACGTAAAAAGGTTGAAAATTATAGTATCAATTTAGGACGTTGTATTTATTGTGGCTTTTGCGCTGATGTTTGTCCTGAACTTGCTATTGTGCATGGCAAAGAGTATGAAAATGCAGCAGAGCAAAGATCGTATTTTGGTCAAAAGGAAGATTTTTTAACTCCTATCGATGAGCTTAAAAATCAAGTAGTATTTGAAGGAAGTGGTAGTTTAAGAAAAGATGCTGATGATTTAGTAAAGAAAACTCCAAATTATTATGAGATAGATTTGCAAAGACAGCAAGATACCCCAAAGGAAGAAAATGTTTGAAACGATAGCTTTTTGTTTGTTAAGTGTTTTGGTATTGGGATTTTTTCTAATTAGCGTTTTAAGTACTAGTGTACTTTATGCTATTAGTTCTTTGGCTGCGGCTATGGTGTTTTTGAGCGGATTTTATTTTTTACTTAATGCTGAATTTATTGGAGCGATTCAAATTATCGTTTATAGCGGGGCTATTTTAGGTCTTTATAGTTTTGCTATGATGTTTTTTGATGCTTCGATAAAAGTAAAGGAAAGTCTAAAAGGTAAAAGAGTATTTATTTTTGCTGTGATTTTTAGTGCTATTTTGTTAATTAGTATTATTATGGGTTATAACTTTGGCTTAAATGAAGCTAATGAGGTTTATGGCCTTGATTCAACTCAGCAAATAGGTTTTACTTTATTTACAAAATACATGCTTGCTTTTGAATTTATGGCAATTTTACTTTTAATAGCTTTAATTTGCGCTATAGCACTTACTCAAAAAAATATAAAAAAGGATGAGCAATGATGTTAGAAAAATACTACATTGTGGCTATTTTGATGTTTATCATTGGTCTAATAGGTATTATAAAACGCCAAAATTTAATTATGCTTTTTATTTCAAGTGAAATTTTATTAAATGCTGCTAATTTGGCCTTAGTTACAGCAGGAGCTTCTCATAAAGATATAGAAGGACAAATTTTTGCTTTATTTGTAATGGGGGTTGCAGCTTGTGAAGTAGCTGTTGGGATAGCGCTTTGTGTTTTATGGTACAGAAAAACAGGAACGCTAGAGCTTAGTTCTTTAGCTGAAAAAGGAGAGATAAAATGCAAAATTTAGCTTTAATTGCACTTTTTTCTCCTTTGGCTTCAGCTGTTATTTTAGGTATTTTTGCTTTTAGTACTAAGAAAATTATTTTAGGTTATTTAGCTTCTTTATTTATAGCTTTTTCAGCTCTTGCTTCAATTGTTTTATTAAATAATGGAGTACATTTTAATTTTGAACTTGGTACTTGGATATCTTTGGTAGATGTTAGTTTTGGTTTTAAAATAGACTCTATTACTTTAATTATGATGAATGTAGTAAGCATAGTTGCTACTTTTGTGCATTTATATAGTATATTTTATATGGAGCATGATGAAGGGTTTAATCGCTATTTTAGCTATTTAGGGCTTTTTGTTTTTTCTATGATGTTCTTGATTATGAGTGATAATTTCTTAGGACTTTTCATAGGTTGGGAAGGTGTTGGACTTTGCTCATGGCTTTTGATAGGTTTTTGGTATCATAATGAAAAATACACCTTTGCTGCTAATGAAGCATTTATCATGAATAGAATTGCAGATTTGGCTTTGCTTTTAGGAATTTTCTTAATTTATATAGAGTTCAATTCTTTAAAATACGATGAGTTTTTTACCCTTTTATCTTTAGGGCATGAAAATGATATGATTTTGATTTTGATAGCGCTTTTACTTTTTGTGGGTGCTATGGGTAAATCAGCACAATTTCCTTTCCATACTTGGCTTGCTGATGCTATGGCAGGACCTACACCAGTTTCAGCGCTAATCCATGCTGCGACTATGGTTACTGCTGGAGTTTATTTAGTAATTCGTGCTGGAGAGCTTTATTTACAAGTTCCTGAAGTAGGATATTTTATCGCTATACTTGGAGCTTTTGTAGCGCTTTTTGCCGCTTCTATGGCTATGGTAGCTAAAGACTTAAAGAGAATTATTGCTTATTCAACGCTTTCTCAACTTGGATATATGTTTGTAGCAGCAGGTCTTGGGGCTTATGCTATAGCTTTATTTCATCTAGCAACCCATGCATTTTTTAAATCTTTACTATTCTTAGGTGCAGGTAATGTAATGCATGCGATGAATGATAAACTTGATATTAGCAAGATGGGCGGGCTTTATAAAAGTATGCGTTTTAGCGCTATTTTAATGCTTATAGGCTCTTTGGCTTTGGCAGGAATTTATCCTTTTGCAGGATTTTTCTCTAAAGATTTAATTTTAGGATTTTCTTTTATAAGTCATCATCATGGAATTTTCTTGGTACTTTTAATAGCAGCTTTTATGACAGCTTTTTATAGTTTTAGACTTTTAATGCTTGTATTTTTTACTCCAAAAAGACATGAAGAACATCCTCATGAAGCTAGTAAAATAGCTTTATTTGCGATGAGTCCTTTGGCTTTGCTTGCTATTATTGCAGGATTTTTTGAGCATAGCTTTATGGAGTTTGTAAGTCAAAACTTAGCTTTTATTGATGGGCAAAATTCTTTAGTTATGATGCTTGCAAGTGCTGCTGCAGTGCTTGGAGTGCTTTTAGCTATTATAGCTTATTGGAAAAATTGGTTTAAACCATCACTTTCTAAAACAAGTATTTATAAGATTTTGTTTAATGAATACTATATACCAAGGTTTTATCATCAATTTATTGTTAGTAAATATGCTTTATTTTGTGAATTTTTAAGAAAAAGCGATAAAGAAATTTTAGATACTTTGGTAGATAGTGTTGCATTTTTCCTTAAAACTTTTGCTAGGACTCTTAGCATAGGTAAGGATTATTCTTTGGTTTTAAGAATTACAGTGTTGGCTTTTGTATGTTTATTTTGTTTAGCGTTGGCGGTGTAAAATGCTTGGTTTATTAATGTTATTTCCATTTTTTGCAGCTTTTATAGCTTTGTTTTTGCAAAAAGAAGATAGCAAGTCTTTTGCTATTTTAGTTAGCTTTTTGATTTTAGTTTTTAATGTTTTTTTATTGTTTAATTATCATGGTGGCATAGCTTATGAGTTTAGTTTAAATTCTTTAATAGTTAATTTTCATATCGGTGTAGATGCTATAGCGCTTTATTTGATGTTGCTTTGTTCTATTATGATTTTTTTATCTTTTATATGTTTAGATATTCAAGATAAAAGTGTTGTAGTAAGTATATTTTTATTGCAATTTTGTATTATAGGGCTTTTTGCTTCATTGGATGCTTTATTGTTTTATGTATTTTGGGAGTTTTCTCTTATACCTATTATTTATTTAATAGGCAGATATTCAGATAATTATAAAGCAGGGATTAAATTTTTCATTTATGCATTTTGCGGTTCTATGCTCATGCTTTTAGCGATTATTTATGTAGGATTTTTGTATTATCAAAGTTTTGGGTATTGGAGTTTTGATTTACTTGCTTGGTATCAGAGTGAATTTTTCATACCTGAAAGTGTGCAAAATTTAATCTTTATAGGATTTTTTATCGCTTTTGCGATTAAAAGTCCTTTATTTCCTTTCCACACTTGGGCGCCAAAAGTTTATGCAAAAAGTCCGACTTTAGTATCTGTAATGCTTGTTAGTTTTAAAATGGCTCCTTTTGGATTTTTAAGATTTATCTTGCCTTTAACACCTGATACTTTAAATCATTATTATTCTTTACTTGCTATTTTATGTATAGTTGGAATTTTATATGCAGCTTTAATTGCTTTTAAAACCAAAGATTTAAAAGAATTAATTGCTTATAGCTCAATTTCGCATTTAGGTGTGGTGATTTTGGGTATTGTGACTTTTACTTATAATGGGGTTAGTGGTTCTGTATTTTACATGTTTGCACATGGTATAGTTACGGGTGGTTTGTTTTTGGCTGCTTATATGCTTTATAAAAGATATCATACTTTTGATTTAGACTTTTATAAAAATTTAGCTAAAACAGCTCCATTATTTAGCTTTTTCTTTGCGGTGTTATTATTTTCATCTATTTCACTGCCTTTGACTATTTCTTTTGTAGGTGAGTTTTTAATTTTACAAGGCATAGCAAGTGTGAATTTATGGTATGCATTATTTGCAGGTGGTGTGATTATTTTAGGAGCTATTTATATGTTAAATATTTATAGAAATATGTTTTTTGCCACTAGTGAAGAAAAAATGGAGAAATTAATATTAAAAAAAGGTGAAATTTTTGTTTTGAGTATTTTAAGTGCCTTGGTAATTTATTTAGGGATAGCTCCAAGTGCTATGCTTGATGAAATTGCTTTGAATGTAAATAGCATTCTTGAAGTTATGCAAACAAGAAATATTGCAATAGAAAATCAAAAAATCATAGATGATATAAGAGGTTTTTAATGAGTGGCTTTAGTTTAGAAAAATTCAATTTTGTATTGTTATTTCCTGTGTTATCATTGCTTTTTTGGGCTATTGTTTTGCTTTTGTTGGATGCATTTAAAAAGCTTTCTAGAAATTTTTATATAGGAGCAAGTGTTATAGCTTTATTTAGCGCTTTGTGTTTTTTATTGCTTTATAATGGCTTTGTTTTAGATAATTCTCATGCCTTTTTTGGTTTATTTGTAAGTGATAATTATGCAATTTTTGCTCAAATAGTTATTTTAGTTTTTTCAATGCTTTATTTATTAATGGATAAAGATGAGCAAAAGGCAGAGTTTTTTTCTTTGTTTTTATTTATGATTGCTTCTTTGATATTAATGATATCAAGCACTAATTTAATTGTAATTTTCCTAGCTTTAGAAGGTTCTTCTTTAGCTCTTTATACATTAATAGCACTAAGAGGAACTCATAATGCTATTAGCTCTAGTATAAAGTATTTTACTTTAGCTGCGGTAGGCGCTGGGTTTTTTGTCTTTGCTTGTGCTTTTGTATATTTAAAAACAAAATCTTTGGATTTAGATAATCTATTGCATTCTGAATATATTTCAGATCCTATCTTGCTTTGTGCTGGGGTAATGTTTTTAGTTATTGTTGGAGTAAAACTTTCTATTGCACCTTTTCATTTTTGGTTAAAAGATGTGTATTGTGGAGTGCATACAAATTTTATAGCATTTATATCTATAGTACCAAAAATAGCTATGATAATAGTAGTTTTAAGAATTTTTTCTGCTTTAGGCGGTGGAGTAAAATTTGAATACATAGTAGCATTACTAGCAATTTTTTCTATGCTTGTTGTAAGTATAGTAGCTTTAATCCAAAAAGATGTGAAAAAAATGCTAGCATATAGTTCTATTACTCATTCTTCTTTTATATTAGCAGTTATTGTTTCTAGTATGAGTGTGAGTTCTCAAGGAGATGGGACTTCTTATTTGCTTTCAATTTTTGCTTTGTTTGTGTATTGGATATCTTTTGCTTTTGCAAATTATGGAATTTTTTTAATATTGAGTTTATTTCAAAAAAGTTCATTTGAGAGTTTTTCAGGTTTGTTTGATCAAAGACCAGTATTGTCTATAATGCTAGCTATATTCATTTTGTGTATAGCAGGTATTCCGCCTTTTGGTATTTTTTGGGGTAAAATTTTAATTTTAGCTTCTATTTTAAACTCAGGCTATTATGTACTTATATTTGCTATAGCTTTAAGTTCTATGATTATGCTTTATGCTTATTTAAAAATTTTAATTTATGTTTTTTTCAAAAAGGCTCAAATCATAGAAAGTGCAAACTTAGATGTAAAACAAAAGATTATTTTATGCTTGTGTTTGATTGGAAGTGTTTCTTGCGTGTTTTTGCTTTTGTAAAATAATATTGCTATAATCACGCTTATGATAAGGGTTTTATTTTTATTTTTATTAAGTATAACTTATACATTTTCTTTTGAAATTATTGTTAATAAAGGAGAAGAGCATAAACGCCCTTTTACGCTTTTGCATTTAAAAGATGATAAGGATTTTACTTGCAAAAGTGTTTTTGAATTTGAAAAAACCCATTTTGAGTGCAATGTTTTAGGTGTTAGCAATATGCAGTTTCAAAATAAAGAATTTGATGATTTTACGATTTATTTTGAAAAGCACCAAACTTTTTTGACAATCAAAATCTATCCTAAAATTTTAGCTAAGATGTTTAATTATTCCCAAGATATTTTTAATGCTAAAGAAATTCAAAGTCAAAGTGGAGATGCTTCTAAGCATTTTGTATTTATTTTTACCAAAGATTTAAGGTATTATAAACCTAGCGATGGGCTTGATTTTGATATTTATTTTGATGATGCATTAATGCCTTATATTGGAGCATTAGATTTAAATTCTAATCCTATGGAAACTTCAAAAAGTGCAGATTTTAACGCTTATTTTAGTATAAAACAAGAATATGAGGCAAAAAAATATGATCAAGTATTAAGAGATACTGTTAATGCTATTAAGCGTTATCAAGGTAGTGTATTTATGAATGAATTTGAGCTTTATAAGTTAAGAGCGCAAAATAAACTTTATACTTATGAACTTGATAAAGACCAAGTAATTTTAGAACAAATGTTAGATGATGCTAAAAGATGGGTAAGAACTTATATTAACGATAAAGATTATACAGAAGTGATGTATATTATGATGAGAGTTTATATGGGTTTATCACAAAGATCAAATGTTGAATATATTATAGATACTTTAAATACTGAGCATAAAGGCGATAAATACACTATAATGGCTTTACTTGATTATGCAGATTATTTATATCATTTAGGTAAGAAAAATACCGCAAATAATATTTATCAAGATGTGTATTATTCTACTCCAAATGCAGATTTAGCTAGTAGGGCTGCTTTATTTTTATCAAAAAATTATTTAGAAACTCAAAATACAAAAGAAGCCAAAGAGTTGGCAAATAAAATTTTAGAATCAAACCCTGAATTTTTCATGAGCGATTTAGAAAATTCTTTATTATTAGCAAAAGCTTTTGCTAATAATAGGGTTTATGATTTAAGTTCTAAAATTTATGAGTATATTTTTACGCATTTAACCAAGGTAGATAAAGAATATGAAAGAGTATTAAAAGATCTTGCCTTGTCTTTATTAAATGCAAATGAACATATTAAAGCTCAAAAATATTTAGATCTTTATGCAGAAGATTTTCCTTTGGGTGAATATGTGAGTTTAATTAAAGAAGCGCAAGATAAAAACTTTTTATATTTAAAAGATGCTAATGCAAGCTTTTTGCATCAAAAATATGAAGAAATTATGAAAAAATACGCTGGAGAAATTTCTAGTAAGGCGCTGTTTGATAATGTCAAATTATATTTTCAAGAAAAAAATTATGAAAAGGTTATAAGTTATCAAAAAGACATTGAAAAATACTCCAATAAAGAAGTAAAAAATCTTTTAGAACAAGCTGCTATTTTGGTTTTAGAGCAAAGATTAAAAAATGATGAGTGTTTGGCTGCTATTAAAATATATGATGATTTTAAAGCCTATAATATAGGAGGCAAAATACAAAATAAAAAACAAATGCTTGAGTGTTTTAAACGCACAACGCGCATAGAAGAAGCTAAAAAATACATAGTGGAAAATGAAAACGATGATATTATCTTTTATAAGCTTCAAAGTGCTGATTTAGCTCTTAAAGATAAGCGTTATAACTTTGTTATAAAAACAATTAATGATATTTTAAATACAAGAACGATTATTAGTGATAATGAAAAATTTGAAGCAAATTATATTAAATTTTTTGCTGAGCTTAGATTACAAGATTATAATGCCATGATAAGAACTTTACAAAAACTAGAGCAATTTCCTATGAATTATCGTATGGTGGAATTATATTATGAGTTTTTGCGTTATTGTGAAAAAAATAATTTTCTAACAAGTATTTTAAACTATGCTCCAAAGGCTATTGATTATCAAAACTTAAAGGGAGTAAATCTTTTTAGTCCCGATTTAGAATTTATCTATATCAAAGCTTTAAAACAAAGCAATCAAGCTCAAAAAGCCTTAACTTTGTTTAAAGACTTACTTGCTAATCCTTTAAAAGATGATGAGCGCGCAAGAGTTTTTTATGTGCAAAGCAATATTTATGAAGATTTAAAAGATGTGCAAAATCAAAAACAAAGTTTGCAAAATTGTATAGATATTAACGCAACGGGTAATTGGCAAAATTTATGTAAAGATAAATTAAATGTCTTAAATACTCAGCCTTGATATTTTTTTAAAATATAAGCTTTTAAATTCTCATAAGCACTTTGAAAATCTAAAATTTCTTTATTGAATTTTTTATTAAAAGTTCTTTGTCTTTTGGCAAGTTGTCTTGTGTGAATGATGATGAGCTCTTCAAGCTCTTTTAGATTTATTTTTTTATCTAAAAACTCTTTGCATTCTTTTAAACCTATGGAATTTAGTGCTTTTAAATTATGATCATAATTATCAAATAACATTTTAGCTTCATCTACTAAACCCTCATTTAGCATATTTTTAGTGCGCTTAATAATGCGTTTTTCTAAAAGATCTTTTTGCCAAGAAATTTCAAAAATATCAAGTTTTTTAATCAAAGCTTCTTGTTTGGTTTCTTTTAAAACTTCACTTGGAATTTTATTAGTTTGCTCATAAATTCCAAGCCATTTTTTCAAACGATAAGTATCGTTTTTTTCTATTTTTACTTGTGGATCAATTTTTGTCATTAAATGATAAATTTCATCATTACTTAGTGCGCTTTGGCTTTCTTTGAAATTTTCACTCAAGCCATCCATTAAAGCTTTTAAATAAAAGCTAGTTCCACCTGTGATAATAAGCATTTTATTATTTTTTTTGGCAAAAGCCTTTGCTTTTTTGTATTCTTCAAAAAACAAAGCGATGTTAAAATGCTCATTGACATTTAATAAATTTATGCCAAAATAATCAAGCTCGTCTAAGGTTTTTTGTTCTGTTTTGGCTGAAGCGATGTTGATTTGTTTATACACGCAAAGACTATCAAGGCTTAAAATACTTGCATTAAATTCATAAGCTAGTTTATTAGCAAGTTCTGTTTTGCCACTTGCAGTGGTTCCAATGAGTGCAAATTCAAAAAACATCGTAAAAATATCCTAAATTTAAAATTATTTTAGTAAAATCATAACAAAAATATATTATAAAGAGAAAAAATGCCTATATTAAAAGAAAAATTAAAAGATATTTTAGATTTGATTGTTTTTAAGCATTCTATTTTTGCCCTACCTTTTTTATTTACTTCAATGATTGTAGCTTCTGTTATTTTAAATGATAGCACTTGGTTTGGCTTTAAGGCTTTATTTTTGGGTGTTATTTGTGCAGTGAGTGCAAGAAATTTTGCAATGGCGATTAATCGTTTGATGGATGAGGATATTGATAAAAATAATCCAAGGTGTGCAAATAGACCTAATATCGATGGGCGTATAGGTAAAACTAGTATTTTACTTTTTATTATTTTAAATGCTATTGTTTTTGTTTTGGCAAGTTATTTTATTAATAAATTAGCCTTTGCTCTTTCTTTGCCGGTATTGTTTATTTTAGCTATTTATTCAGCTTTTAAAAGATTTTCATCCTTAGCGCATTTAGTATTAGGATTTTGCCTAGGGCTTGCTCCTATTGCAGGTAGCATTGTAGTTTTGGGAAGTATTGAAATTTATAGTGTGATTTTGTGTTTGGGTGTTACTTTTTGGACAGCTGGTTTTGATTTGCTTTATGCTTTGCAAGATATGGAATATGATAAAAAAACAGGCTTGTACTCTATACCTGCTAAATTTGGACTTGAAGCAACCTTATTTATCTCAGCGTTTTGTCATGTTTTAGCAGTACTTTTTTGGCTTTTATTTGTTTGGGTGGCTCCAACGGGAAATATTGCCTTTTTAGGCGTGATAATTAGTGCGATTATTTTATTTTTTGAGCACCGCATAGTTAGAAAGAATTTTGCAAAAATCGATAAAGCATTTTTTACTTTAAATGGGTATTTAAGTATAGTGTTTTTTATATTTATTTGGGTTGATCTTTTATGGAGATAAATTTTTTTAAAAGCTCATTAGAGCTTGAGTTTGAAGAGAGCAAAGAAAGATATGAAGAGTTTTTGCAAGAATATCTTTCAAGTAATAATTATGTCAATTTAAACAAATGGAAAAAGCTTGCCTCAAGAGTGGAATTTAGCGAAGGTGAGCAAATTATTTTTGATTTGCTTATGGATTTAAAACAAGAATTGTATTTGATAAAAAATGATATCAATAAAACAAAATTATTTACAGATTTAAAATATAAAGCTTTTGTGGTAGGTGTAAATTTTGCACACATTCAATTTAAAGAAAAGTGTTTGACTCAAGATGAGGAATATTATGCAAGATTTGAGTTAAATGGTCAAAAAATTAGTATTTTTTTTAAAGCTTTAAATGAAAATGAGGCAAAAATCACACAAATAAAAGCAGAAGATGAGCTTGTGTATGATAATTTTGTGGCAAATATGCAAAGAGCGATGATTAAGATTTTAAAGGAGCAAGAAAATGGGTAGTGATTTATTATTGTGGCTTGTGGTAGCTTTATTAATTTTTGCTATGTTTGCTTATATGATGATAAAAGAAAAAGAAAGTATTGCTAAGATTAACGAGCTTGGTAAGATGATAGAAGATTTAAATAAGCAATATCATTATTTAAAAAAAGAAAGTTTAGATGAACAAGAGCAAGAAAAAGAGGAAATAGATACTGAAGCCATTAAAGAAGAGCTAAAAGAAGAACTTTTGCAGGTATTAGAACAAAAAATTAATCAAAATATCCTTCCTATTTTAAGTGCTTTAAAAGAAGTAGAAGAGGTGATTGAAGAATTTCAAAGTGAGCAAAAAAATCGTTTATTAAATTTAGAACAAAAAACCCAAAGTATTACAAAATTAAGCCCAAGCTATGATAATGAAGAACAAAAGGTAATAGAGCTTTTTAATCAAAAAAAATCCATTGAGCAAATTGCCAAAGATTTGCGTATAGGTATGGGCAGGGTTGAGCTTATTTTGAAATTTAATAAATTATTATAAAGGCCTTTGATGTTGGTAGATAGTTATGGAAGAGTGATTGATTATTTAAGAATTTCAGTAACACAAAGATGTAATTTTCGTTGCCTTTATTGTATGCCAAAAACTCCATTTGAATGGAGTGCTAAGGAAAATCTTTTATCATTTGAAGAACTTTTTATGTTTGTTAAAGTTTGCATCGATGAAGGAGTTAAGAAAATTCGTATTACAGGTGGTGAGCCTTTAGTAAGAAAAGATTTGCATAAATTTATTGCTATGATTAGTGAGTATAAGCAGGATATAGACTTAGCACTTACTACTAATGCTTCTTTATTAAAACAACAAGCAAAGGATTTAAGACAGGCAGGTTTAAAAAGAATTAATATCTCTTTAGATACCTTAAAAGAAGAAGTGGCTTTTAAGTTAGCCCAAAAAAATATACTTAAAGATGTGTTAAATGGTATTAATGAGGCCTTAGAATTAGGCTTTAATATTAAATTTAACACCGTAGCTCTTAAAGGGATTAATGATAGTGAATTTATCGATCTTTTAGAATTTGCCAAAGCACGCAAAAGCCAAATTCGCTTTATAGAATTTATGGAAAATTATCATGCTTATGGAGATTTAAAAGGCTTAAAATCAGCAGAAATTTTAAATATTATTGCTCAAAAATATTCTTTTAAACAAGGACAAAAAAGTCCAAATGCACCTGCGACTATTTATGAGCTTGAAGATGGGTATGAGTTTGGCATTATTGATCCACATAGCCATGATTTTTGTGATAGTTGTAACCGTATAAGACTTTCAGCTGAAGGGCTTTTAATACCTTGTTTATATTATGATGAAGCTTTAAGCATTAAAAAGGCTATACGTAATAAAGACATAGCAGGTGCTTGTGAGGTTTTAAAAACCGTGATAAAAAATAAATCAGAAAAAAATAGATGGGCAGAAAATGAGGCTAATCAAAGTTCTACAAGAGCCTTTTATCAAACAGGTGGATAATGGAAGTTGTTGAAACTTTTTTAAGCTTGCAAGGTGAGGGAAAATATAGTGGAAATTTGGCTATATTTGTAAGGTTTGCTGGGTGTAATTTTAACTGCGTAGGCTTTGGAGTAAAAAAAGAAAAAGATTCTAAAATACTTTTGGGCTGTGATACTATAAGAGCTGTCTTTACCAAAGAATTTAAAACTTGTTATAAAACATATACTTCAGTAAAGCTTTTTGATGAGGTTTTAAAACTAGCAAATTCACGCAAAGCTATGGTTGTTATTACAGGTGGTGAGCCTTTATTAAATTATCAAAATAAAGATTTTTTGTGTTTTATTAATTTGCTTTTAGAAAATGACTTTAAAGTGCATTTTGAAACAAATGCAAGCATTGAAATTGATTTTGAAAAATATCCTTTGTATAAAAAATGTTATTTTGCTTTGGGTGTAAAGCTTAGTAATAGCGGGGTTAAAAAAGAAAAAAGGATTCATAAAAAAGCGTTGAAAGCTTTTAAACGCTATGCTAAAGATAGTTTTTATAAATTTGTTTTAGATAAGGATTTTTTACAAGAAAATAAAGCCTTAGGCGAAATTAATGAAATTTTACAAATTTGTGAAAATGAGGTATTTTGCATGCCTATGGGGTCAAGTGAAGAAGAAATTTCTAAAAATGCCTTAAGTGTTGCTGAATTTTGTATAAAAAATGGATATAATTACTCCGATAGATTGCATATTAGAATTTGGGGAGATAAAGAAGGCGTATGATTATTAGAAAAATGTTTGAATTTGAAAATGCTCATATTGTTAGATTTTGTAGCTCCAAGCGATGTAAAACAAGCATACATGGCCACTCTTATAAGGTAGAAATTTTACTTGAGAGTAAATACCTTGACAATGCGGGAATGGTATATGATTTTGGTTTGTTAAAAGATGAAATAAAACAAATTATTGATAGTTTTGACCATGCTATTACGCTTTTTAAAGATGATGATAAAGTTTATTTAGAAGATATGAAAAAACACTCACAAAGATGGGTAAGTTTACCTGTGAATGTAAGTGCAGAAAATTTTGTACGCATATTTTTTGTACTGATAGATACCTTGCTTTTAAAGACTAAGATGGTCAATGGCGAGCAAGGTGTTAGCTTAAAAAGTATTATTGTGCATGAAACAAGAACAGGCTATGCACAAGGTTTTAGAGAAGATGCTTATAGTGAGTTTTTACCAAAGATAAATTTGGCAGATATTGAATTTTCACAAGCTATAAGCGATGAATGGAAAGATAAAGATTTTTTTAAAAAACTTCAAGATGCAAATTTTGTTTTTATTAATCAAAAGGAGGTGTAATGAAAAAGATTTTATTGATTGTGCCATTATTGTTTTTTATTGCTTGCTCAAGTCAAGAAGATACAAGCGTAAAAAAAGAGGTGCAGACTGAGCAAGTTCAAATTGAGCAAAGTGATTCTAATGTGATTATAGATGATGATACGCTTCCTATACCTGTAGATGATGATATCAAAGATGAAAATAACACACAAGGACAGTGATGGATCAAAGTTATGAGTTTTTTTTAGCATTGCATGTATATAGTTTATACGCAAATGGCTTTTTAATGTTGTTTTATTTGTATTTAACTCAAAGTAGTTTTTCGCAAGAGTTTATTTTTATAAAAAGAATTCGCCTATTTTTGCCAATTTATTATTTATTTTTAGCAATTACACTTTTTACAGGAAGTTTGCTTTGGGCTTTAAAGCATTTTGAGCTAAATTTATACATGCTTTCTATGTGGTTTTGTTGGATTTTTATCTTTGCTTTGGCTATTTATCAATTTGTTTTATTTAAAAAAGCAAGATTGTTCAAACGTTATGCTAAATTTAGATTTTTAAGCTTTTTTATTTTGTGTTCGGGTATATTTTTACTTTTTGTGCCTTATTTGCTTCAAAGGTTTTATTTTTAATGCGATTTTTATATCACCCACAAAGTGGTGCTTTAAATTTAGAGCTAGAAAATGAAGCTTTCTTGCATTTAAAAGCTAGAAGAATTAAAGTAGGCGATAAAATCATATTAAAAAATTTAAAAGATTTTTTTGCTTATACTTATGAATGCATAGAGTTTTCTAGACGCTCATGTGCATTAAATTTACTTGATAAAAAAGAAGAAAAACAAGAATTAAAAACGCATTTACACCTAGCTTTAGCGGTGATTGATCCAAAGATTATAGAAAAAACCTTACCTTTTTTAAACGAGCTTGGAGTAGCAAAGCTTTCTTTTGTGTATATGGATTATTCACAAAAGAATTTTAAATTAGATTTTAAAAGAATGGAAAAGATTCTTATAGAATCATCCCAGCAATGCGGTCGTGCCTCTTTAATGGAGCTTGAAAGCTTTGGTGATTTTAAAAAATTTCAGCAAGTTTATAAAAATATTGTTTTAATAGACTTTGAAGGTGAAGATTTGATGAGATTTGAACCTAGTGAGCATGTGTTTTTAATAGGCGCTGAAGGTGGATTTTCGCAAAAAGAAAGAGGGGAGAATGTAAAAAAAGCAAAATTACAGGCTGATTTTATACTTAAAGCGCAAACAGCTTTAATAGGGGTTGCTTCAAAATTCATAATTTAAAAACATGCTTAAATTTAGCTATTTTTTATATAAAAATTTATATAATTACGCCTTAATGTTTTGAAAAAGGATAAACAATGAAAAAAGAAATTCACCCAGAATATGTAGAATGCAAAGTTAGTTGTGCTTGTGGAAATTCTTTTACTACTAAGTCAAATAAACCAGAAATTAAAGTTGATATTTGCTCAAGTTGTCATCCATTTTTTACAGGTAGTGAAAAAATCGTAGATGCTGCGGGTCGTGTAGAGAAATTTAAGAAAAAATACGCAATGCAATAATGTTATATTTTATTCCTACGCCCATAGGAAATTTAAACGATATTTCTTTTCATTCTTTAGAAATTTTACAAAAATGCAAACTCTTTTTATGCGAAGATACGAGAGTTTGCAAATCCTTAGTTCATCTCCTTAATGAAAAATTTAATTTAGAAATAAAACCTGATAAATATTTAGCCTTACATACTCATAATGAAAAAGATTTTTTAGCAAAAATAGATGATGATTTTTTTAAACAAGATGTTGCATATTTGAGTGATGCGGGTATGCCAGGTATTAGCGATCCGGGGCAATTTTTAATTGAATATGCCGTTAAAAATAATATTGATTATGAAGTCTTGGCAGGGTCAAATGCTGCTTTACTTGCATTAGTTTCAAGTGCATTTTGTAAAAAAGAATTTATTTTTATGGGTTTTTTGGCTAATAAAAATCCTCAAAGACAAAAAGATATTGAAAATTTAATGCTTAATCCTTATCCTAGTATAGTCTATGAAGCACCTACTAGGATACTTAATTTAGTAGAAGAAATTAGTAAAATTGATCCTTTAAGAGAAATTTTTATCATAAAAGAAGCAACAAAGAAATTTGAAGCCAAATTTAGAGCAAATGCCTTAGAAACTTTAGAAAAATTAAAAACAATGAACTTGCGTGGCGAATGGTGTGTAGTCGTAAGTGCTAAAGAAAAGCAATTTCACCAAAATACCTTGTGTGAGCAAGATATTTATGAACTTGATTTGCCTTTAAAAACAAAGGCAAAGCTTCTTTCAAAAATCAATGCGAAATCTCCAAAAGAAAATTATCAAAAACTGCTTTTAAGTTGAATTTGGTTATTATTTAAAAATGATAGTTTATGGTAAGCAAGTGTTTTTTTATATCTTAGAAAAGCACAAAGAAAAAATTAAAGAAATTTATTTAGCAAAAGAATGTGAAAAAGCTGATTTTTCAAAAATAGCAAAGGCATCAAAAAAAATTAAAAAACTTGATTTTAAGGCCGCGCAAAGTTTGGCAAGAGGTGGAAATCATCAAGGTTTTTTAATGGAAATTGATGATTTTGAATTTAGCTCTTTTGAGAGTTTAAAAGAAAAAGATTTTATAGTTATTTTATATAATATTAGCGATGTTGGAAATATAGGCGCTATCGTGCGTAGTGCTTATGCTTTGGGTGCTGATGGGATTATTTTGGTAGCTAAAAGCGTGGCTATGGATGGAGTTATTCGTGCAAGTAGTGGCGCGGCTTTAGATATGAAAATAGTTTTAAATGATGATATTTTAAGCATGATAAATGAATTAAAACAAAAAGGTTTTTATATCTATGCTAGCGCAAGCGGAGGTAGTGATATACATACTATCAAGGCCAAAAATAAAAAAGTTTTGATTATGGGAAGTGAGGGTTTTGGTATAGCACCAAAGGTGCTTAAAAAATGCGATGAATGTGTAGGGATAAAAATGCACAATGATTTTGATAGTTTAAATGTTAGTGCAGCATTTGCAATACTTTGCGATAGGATGAAAAATGGATAGTTGGAAAAAATTAGAAGATTTAAATTTATTAGAAGTTCAAAAAAGAACACAAATAGAAATAACTTGTCTTGAATATATTATTAAAAAAGATTTTAAGTCTTTATCTCGTTTTAATATAAATGGTTTTATCAAAATTTTACAAAGAGAATATGAGCTTGATTTTTCTAGCTTTTTAGAAGAATATCATGCCTATTTAGAAGAAAATGGTATTGAGAAAAAAAATCATGTGCATATTGCTCCTAGAATGAACTCATATACCAAAGAAAGCTCAAGTGTATGGTATATTGTAATTATAGTAGTAGTGCTTTTGATAGTGGCTTTAGCTTGGGGTGTTTCAAGATTTTTCCAAAGTTCCACACTAGATGAAAATACTACTAATGTGCTAAATCAAGAACAAATTATCTTAGAAGAAAAAGTTGATGAGAATGAAACTCCGGTTCTTAATTTTTTTGCTGATGAAACCACAGAAAATAATGAAACAAACACAAGTGCTATTTTAGAACCAATAGATGAGAGTAATAATACTATAGAAGAAACATTAGAGGGTAATACTAGTTTAAATATGCCTGAAGAAAATATGGTTTTGCTTAAAGAAAGTATTATAAAACCAAGCGCTGAGCTTTGGCTTGGTATGGTGGATTTAAAAACTTTTAGAAAAAGTTCTTTAACTATTAAAAATGATTATACTTTATCTTTAGATAAAGATATGCTTATTACTACGGGTCATGCTGCTTTTAGTTTAAATGATGAGAATAATAATACTTTAGAGTTTAAAAATGGTGTGTCTAAGTTTTTAATGATTAAAGATGGTAAAATCAAACAAATTACAAAAGCTGAGTTTATAAAAGAAAATAAAGGAAAATTATGGTAAGAATTTTAATATTTTCCATTTTTTTTGCTCTTAATGCTTTTGCGCTAAGTGCTTTAGAAGTTGCTAAGCATATTGTTAATGATAATTCTAAAGATGCACAATTGGAACTTTTGTTTGCAAGAAATGATTATAAAGATGAGCGTGGAAATGTAGATATTTACACTATTTCTCAAATTTTAAAAACCAATTCTTTGGCAAATTTTATATTAAATGAACCAAAAACTTTAACTTTTAGTTTTAAAGCCCAAGCTGATTCTGTTTTGTTTTTTAAAACTATTAATGATACTTTAAATGAACTAGGTTATATTTATTTTATACCAACTGAATTAACTTTAAGGGAAAACTATATCACATATAAGTTAGCTGTAGATTCTCAGTACATGCTTGATCCAGGAGTTTTTTATAAGGCTTTGCTGGGTAGTTCTGTTTTTATTAAAGATATTTATAAAATTTCAGAGTTAAATTATGAATATGAGCTAGATTTTTCAAAAGCAAAACCTAAAGTTAATACTCAAATTCCATTAAATACTATTACTCAATTAAACAAACCTTTAAGAGAATATATTATTGATTTGCAAGGTGCAAAAAGTATGGAGCTTAGTGCGCACAATCTTGATTCTTGGTTTTGCAAAATTCAATTTTTAGATAAAAACTTGAATTTTATACAAGGTGTAGAAAATACACATAAGCAAAATGAAGTAAATGTAAATATACCATTGGGCGCAAAATATGCTATTATAGGAGATATGTTTAGCCTTGATAATATAAAAAGGGGTTTAAAAATTTACTTAAGACGCTAAAAAGGACGGACGATGTTTGAAGAAATTCATTTTAATACCATAGAAAGACTTCCAAATTATGTTTTTGCTGAAGTTAATGCGATTAAAATGGCAGCAAGAAGAGCAGGGGAGGATATAATAGATTTTTCTATGGGAAATCCTGATGGCAAAACTCCTCAACATATTATAGACAAGCTTTGCGAAAGTGCAAATAAAGACAAAACTTCAGGGTATTCTGCTTCGAGTGGAATTTATAAACTAAGACTTGCAATTTGTAATTGGTATAAAAGAAAATATGATGTTGATTTAGATCCTGAAAGTGAAGTAGTTGCAACGATGGGCTCTAAAGAAGGCTTTGTAAATTTAGCAAGAGCTGTTATTAACCCAGGAGATGTAGCTATTGTGCCTACGCCTGCTTATCCTATACATACTCAAGCTTTTATCATAGCAGGTGGTAATGTAGCAACTATGAATTTTGATTTTAATGAAAATTATGAATTAAACGAAAATACTTTTTTTGAAAATTTACAAAAAACACTGCATGAAAGTATTCCGCGTCCAAAATATGTAGTGGTAAATTTTCCGCATAATCCTACAACAGTTACAGTGGAAAAAAGTTTTTATGAGAGATTGGTTGCTATGGCAAAAAAAGAAAGATTTTATATTATTTCTGATATTGCTTATGCGGACTTAACTTTTGGCTCTTATAAAACTCCTTCGATTTTTGAAGTTGAAGGTGCTAAAGATGTAGCAGTAGAAACCTATACACTTTCAAAATCTTACAACATGGCAGGTTGGCGTGTAGGTTTTGTGGTAGGTAATAAACGCTTAATTGCGGCTTTGAAAAAGATCAAATCTTGGTTTGATTATGGTATGTATACGCCTATACAAGTTGCTGCTACTGTAGCTTTAGATGGAGATCAAACTTGTGTTGAAGAGATTAAGGCAACTTATGCAAAAAGATTGGAAGTCTTACTGGAATCATTTTACCAAGCAGGATGGGAATTAAAAAAGCCTAATGCAAGTATGTTTGTTTGGGCAAAACTCCCTCAAAGCAAGGCCCATCTTGGTAGTATGGAATTTTCTAAGCAGCTTTTACAAAAAGCAAATGTAGCAGTAAGTCCTGGAGTTGGCTTTGGTGAAGCGGGTAATGAGTATGTTAGAATAGCTTTAATAGAAAATGAAAATCGCATTCGTCAAGCAGCAAGAAATATCAAAAAATACTTAAGAGAATAAAATGAAAATAGCGATTTTAGGCTATGGCACGGTAGGAAGTGCTGTTGTAGAAACTTTGTTAAAAAATCAAGATTTAATTAAAGCAAGATGTGATGAAGAAATTCTTCCGGTAATTGCTTTAGCAAGAAGTGCAAAGCCAAATGCATTGATTCCTGTGGTTAATGATATTGATGAGGTTTTAGAGCGTGAAGATATCGATGTATTTGTGGAGTTAATGGGTGGTATTGATTTACCCTTTGAGATAATTTCAAAAATTTTAAAAAGAAAAAAATCAGTAGTAACTGCTAATAAAGCTTTACTTGCTTATCATCGTTATGAGCTTGAAAAATTAGCACAAGATACAGCTTTTGGTTATGAGGCAAGTGTAGCGGGTGGAATTCCTATTATTAAAATTTTAAAAGAGGGTTTGAGTGCCAATAATATCGTTTCTATCAAAGGCATTTTAAATGGCACAAGTAATTATATTTTAAGCAAGATGGCAGAAGATAATGCCAAATTTCAAGAGGTATTAAAAAAAGCCCAAGATTTAGGATATGCTGAAGCTGATCCTACTTTTGATATAGAAGGATTTGATGCTGCGCACAAGCTTTTAATTTTAGCAAATATTGCTTATGGACTAAGAGTAAAACCTGAGGATATCTTGATTGAGGGTATTAGTAAGGTAAGCGATGAGGATATTTATTTTGCAAAGGAATTTGAGTACACCATAAAACATTTAGGTATTGCTAAAATAAAAGATGAAAAAATAGAATTAAGGGTTCATCCTGTTATGTTAAATAAAGATAAAATGTTAGCAAAAGTTGATGGGGTGATGAATGCTATCAGTATAGATGGGGATATTTTGGGCGAAAGTTTATACTATGGTCCAGGAGCAGGTGGTAAGGCAACTGCAAGTGCTGTTGTAGCAGATTTAATTGATATAGCAAGAAAAGAAAAAAATAGTGCTATTTTTGGATATTTAAACGATACTTCTTATAAGCTTTTAAATAAGGATGAAATTTATACAAGGTATTATCTAAGATTAAAGGTATTAGATAAAATAGGGGTTTTATCAAAAATTACACAATTAATGAGCGAACATCAAATTTCAATTGATACTTTTTTGCAAAAGCCAAAAAAAGAAAAGCAAGATTGTAGTACTTTATTTTTTATTACTCATCAAACTTATGAAAAAAATATACAAATTTTAACTCAAAAACTTAAAGAACAAGAATTTGTTAAAGATGATGTTTTTATGATGAGAATAGAAGATTAAATGGTTTTATCACAGTATCTTTTTGGTATAAAAGGTGAAGATATAGCATGTGAATATCTTAAAAATAAAGATTTTGAAATTTTAGAAAGAAATTTTCATTCTAAATTTGGAGAAATTGATATTATTGCTAAAAAAGATAAAATTTTACATTTTATTGAAGTTAAAAGTACACAAGGAAATTATGAAGTAGCCTATAGACTAGATGGCAAAAAATTTAACAAAATTATTAAAACCATAGAGTATTACTTTATGAAACACAAAAGTAATGAAAATTTTCAATTAGATTTACTTTGCGTGTATAAAGATGATATAAAACTTTTAGAAAACATTAGTTATTAAGAGAATGTTTATTTTAATCTAATAAAATCTTAAAAAATTAAAGGAGATAACATGGGAAAATATATTGATTTAACTGCAGAAAATTTTGCACAAGCAAAAGAAGGTGTAGCTTTAGTAGATTTTTGGGCTCCATGGTGCGGACCTTGTAGAATGCTTGCACCGGTAATTGATGAGCTTGCAAATGATTTTGATGGCAAGGCTAAAATTTGCAAAGTAAATACAGAAGAGCAAGGTGATTTAGCTGCGCAATTTGGTGTAAGATCTATTCCAACTATCTTTTTCTTTAAAGATGGTGAAGTGGTTGATCAATTGGTTGGTGCTCAATCAAAACAAGTTTTAGCAGATAAACTAAACTCACTTTTATAATCTCAAGCCACTTTTAGTGGCTTTTCTTCATATTTTTTACTATTTAATAATTTTTATTATTTATAATTAAAGAAAAATTTGTATAATATCTCTGAAATAAATCACAAGGAAAACAATGATGTTAGATTTAGCTATTATAGGCGGTGGCCCTGCTGGTTTAAGTGCGGGATTATATGCTACTAGAGGCGGATTAAAAAATGTTGTAATGTTTGAAAAAGGTACACCAGGTGGGCAAATAACTTCAAGTTCAGAAATTGAAAATTATCCTGGAGTTGCACAAGTTTTAGATGGAATTTCTTTTATGGCTCCATGGAATGAGCAATGTATGCGTTTTGGTTTAAAACATGAAATGATAGGTGTAGAACAAATTAGCAAAAATACTGATGGTAGTTTTAATATTAAATTAGAAAATGGTAAAGTCGAACAAGCAAAGGCTGTTATTGTTTGTACAGGTTCTACCCCACGTCGTGCAGGTTTTAAAGGCGAGGATGAATTTTTTGGCAAAGGTGTAAGTACTTGTGCAACTTGCGATGGATTTTTTTATAAAAATAAAGAAGTAGCTGTTTTAGGTGGAGGAGATACAGCCTTAGAAGAGGCATTGTATCTAGCTAATATTTGCTCAAAAGTATATTTAATCCATAGAAGAGATGAGTTTAGAGCAGCGCCTTCAACGGTAGAAAAAGTAAGAAATAATGATAAAATAGAATTAATCACAAATGCAGTAGTTGATGAGGTTTGTGGTGATAATATGGGTGTTAATAAGGTAAAAATAGCATTTAATGATGGCTCTAAAAGAGATCTTGATGTACCTGGAATTTTTACCTTTGTTGGATTGAACGTGAGAAATGAAATCTTAAAACAAGAAAATGGTGAGTTTTTATGTGCTATGGAAGAAGGTGGTCAAGTGGGTGTTGATCTTAAAATGCAAACTAATATAGCAGGGTTGTTTGCAGCAGGTGATTTAAGAAAAGATGCTCCAAAACAAGTAATATGTGCAGCAGGCGATGGAGCAGTCGCAGCACTTAGTGCTTTAGCATATATTGAAAACTTGCATTAATCTTCACATAAATTTCACAAAAATTAATTAAGATTCTCCTATAAAAAATCAAGGAGAATCTAAAATGAAAAAAATACTAATTCTAAGTACAACTTTAGCACTAATGGCTAGTGCAAATATTACACAACAAAATACTAATTCATATCAACAAAATATGCCTCATATGCCTCAGCATAATCCTTATGCGCAAAATTATTATGGGCTTTCTAAACCTATTATGGATAAAATTCAAAGTTCTTTTCCTGGAGCTTTTATTGTAGATGTGGATTGGGAAGAATTTGGTTATGAAATTAAACTAAGTAATAATATGGAAATGTTTTTTGATAGAAATGGAAATTTTTTAGGGCAAAAATGGGATGATTAATTAAAAGCGTTATTTGCTTTTAAATAAATAAACGCTACAATTTTCCAAATTCTAAAAAGGCAGATTTAAAATGATTAATATTGGAATCCATGGAAGTAATGGGCGTATGGGTACTCAAATAAGACTTTGCCTAGAAGATGATGAGCAGGCAAAGGCTAGTGCGTTTTTTGATCAAGGATCAAATTACGAAGATTTTTTTAATAAATGTGATGTAATTATTGATTTTTCTACTCCAAAGGGTTGTGAGGATTTGCTTTTATATGCAAGAAGTAATCCCAAGCCTTTGGTGATAGGTACTACAGGTTTGGATGCTAAGCAAAATGAGTTAATGCAAAGTGCAAGTATTACTATGCCTATTCTTTATGCAACTAATATGTCTTTGGGTGTGGCGATTTTAAAAAAGCTTTCTTATTTAGCTAGTGAGGCTTTGAGAGATTTTGATATAGAAATACTTGAAATGCACCATAATAAGAAAAAAGATGCTCCAAGTGGTACCGCAATGACTTTAGCACAAAATGTTGCTAAGGCTAGAAATTTAGACTTAGAAAAGGTCAGAGTAAGCGGTAGAGATGGGATTATTGGACAAAGAAGTAAAGATGAAATCGCGGTGATGAGTTTAAGAGGCGGTGATATAGTAGGTTCACATAGGGTTGGTTTTTACAATGAAGGTGAATTTATAGAATTAAATCATACGGCTACTTCAAGAGCTACTTTTGCAAAAGGTGCGATAAAATGTGCAAAATGGTTAGCTTCTCAAGAAAATGGCTTATATGATATAGATGATTGTTTAGGAATTTAAATGTGTGCAGTAGTTGGAGTAATTAATTCAAAAAATGCAAGTACGGTGGCTTATTATGCTTTATTTGCAATGCAGCACCGTGGACAAGAGGCAAGTGGGATTAGCGTAAGTGATGGTTTGAGTATCAAAACACACAAAGCTAAAGGTGAAGTAGGGCAAATTTTTAATACACAAATTCTAGCAGGATTAAAAGGCGAGATAGCCATAGGACATAATCGTTATTCTACTGCAGGAAATTCTTCTTTGCATGATGCCCAACCTGTTGCAGCTACTTGTTCTTTGGGTGATATTTCTTTAGTGCATAATGGAAATTTGATTAATAAAGAAGAAGTTAGAAAAGAACTGATTAACAACGGGGCTATTTTTCATTCTAATATGGATACAGAAAATGTGGTACATTTAATAGCAAAAAGCAAAAAAGAAACTTTAAAAGATAGATTTATAGAAAGCTTGACTCAAAGCAAGGGAGCGTATTGCTTTATGCTTGCTAGTAAAAATCAACTTTTTGTAGTAAGAGATCCTTATGGGGTTAGACCTTTATCTTTGGGTAGATTAAAAGATGGTGGGTATATTGTAGCGAGTGAAACTTGCGCTTTTGATTTGATAGAGGCTGAATTTATCCGCGATGTAAAACCAGGTGAGATGTTGATTTTTACTCAAGGTAGTTATGAGTTTGAAAGCATTCAAGTATTTGATAAGACAGACCCAAGAATTTGTGCATTTGAGTATATTTATTTTGCTAGACCTGATAGTATTATAGAAGGTAAAAGCGTATATGAAGTGCGTAAAAAAATGGGTGAAGCCTTGGCTAAAAAATTTAAAGAAAAAGTGGATTTTGTAGTGCCAGTTCCAGATAGTGGTGTAAGTGCTGCTATAGGTTTTGCGCAATATTTAAAAATCCCACTTGAAATGGCAATAGTGAGAAATCACTATGTTGGAAGAACTTTCATAGAGCCAACTCAAGAAATGAGAAATTTGAAGGTAAAATTAAAACTCAATCCTATGAAAAAAGTCTTAGAAGGCAAAGATATAGTGGTGATTGATGATAGTGTGGTAAGAGGAACAACTTCTAAAAAAATTATTGCTCTTTTAAAACAAGCAGGTGCAAGAAAAATCCATTTAGCGATTGCATGTCCAGAAATTAAATTTCCTGATATTTATGGTATAGATACACCTACCTTTGAAGAATTAATCTCAGCTAATAAAAGCGTTGAAGAGGTTAGAGAGTATACAGGTGCAGATAGCTTGACTTTTTTGGATATTAATGAACTAGTTTCAAGTATTGGCGATGAAAGAAAATACTCTTTAATTAGTTTTGATGGGGATTATTTTATTAAATAATCCTTATCTGCATTTTAATTGTTTAAATACCTTATAGCTTTGAAAATGAGGTGGTAATCCCACTTCAAATGAAAAATCTTTATAAGTATGCCCTGGTAAATTTTTTGCAATATTGATATTATATGAAGCATCTCTTTGTTCTTGATTTGCTCTTTTTATGCTATCAAAATTTTGTTGATTAAAGATTTCACCACTTACCTCATGTTTTTTGTTATCATCAATTATCCTAAGTTCTAAAAAGCATTCAGAAATTTTAAAATTAGTATCATTAGTTACTCTACCTTTTACAATAATACTTTCTGTTGCTAAGCGTCTGTAGGTTGAAAAATTACTCAAACTTGCTTTTTTGGTATATTGATCTATAGTTAATAGTAATGAAATGGTTAAAATTAATGCTAGTATAAAACTCACTATGCAAAAAATAATCATATATTTTTTATTTTGAACTTTTAAGTAAAGCAAAACCCAAGTTAAACCTGTAGAAGCTAACATAATAACAATGATTAAAATATGAAAAAATGTAAAATATCCCATTAAAAACACTTTGAACTAATCTCAATGTCAAAATTTTGACCTTCTTTAAAATCGGAAAATTTGGTTTTTAAATTAATAGTTTGTTGTGGATTTATTGTTTTTTCTATCATGGTTGATTTGCTTCTTAGAGGTTTTATAGTATGTATTAAATTTTTAAAAGTACTATTATCATCACTTTTCTTAAAAACTTCTACTTTTAATTTGCAGTATCTAAAGCTTTTTTTAGAAGTATTTGTTAAGCTATAATCAACGCTGAGTGAGTTATCGTATACAAAAAATTGAGCATTATCTAAGCTGGTTATTCTTGATCTAACTTTAGTATCAATTAAAAAATATCCTAAATAAGCGATACCTGCTGAACATAAAATTCCTAAAAAAATCACCATAAAGGCAAAAGCAGGCTTGTTTCTGATGATTAAAGCTAAAAATAAAGTGATAATGAAAAAAAATACAACCAAGGCCATTAATAAAAAATCTATTAAGTGTAAATGAGTAGTATAAAAAATCATTTGCTCTCGAATGTGCTGGGCATTCATTATCACTTCTTTAGTTTTTAATTTGCTACTGAGCTTGTTCTTTTACTATCTTTGCTATCAACCCAAATATTTGGCACAGCTCCACCAGGTGTTAAGAAAATTTTGGCATCTTTATTAACCTTAAGTGCTTCGTTAAACTGCTTTTGAGTTTCAATTTGTTTTAAATCAAGCAAAGGGTTATTTAAACTTTTTGCTATTTCTCTATTTGAATACGCTTGTGCATCAGCTTCTATTTTAACTGCACTTGCTCTACCTTTAGCACTAATTATGGTTGCATTTGCTTCCCCTTCAGCTAAAGCTGCTTTTTTAAGTGCTTCTTGATTAGCTCTTTCTACTTCGTATTTGGTTCTTTCAGCCTCTTGTTTAGCAATTTGTACTCTTTCAATTTGCTCTTTTACTTTTATAGGCAAGATAATCTCTCTAAGTTGAACTGCTTGAAGCTCAGCAGGCTCATTTGGCTGGCTTTCTATAGTTTTTCTAATGCCTTGATCAATTTGCACTGCTATGGTGTTACGATTGGTTGGAAGCTCTTCTGCAGTATATTGACCTACCACATTTCTTACTACATCTCTTACAACTGGGTCAATGATTTTATTTTCCCAATTAAGCCCCCAAGTAGCTATGGTTTGAGGAACTTGTAAAGGATTTAATCTATATTGAACGGTTACATCAATAGACACAGGCAAACCTCTTGAATCAAGTACAGAGATACTATTTTTATTTACAACCCCTGAGCCTATTTGTAAATTTTCATTTACGCCTTCAATAGAAGCATAATTAATTTGTCTTACTCTAGTATCTACTATAGTGATTTTTTGTAATACTGGCATAAAAAAATGAAGTCCTGGTTCAAGCGGAGTAGGGCTGTATTTACCCGTGGTAGACTTGATTCCCATTTCCCCTGAATTAACTATTGCAAAAGGTTTAAAAAGCGCAAAGACTAAAACAATTGCAATCGCGCTATAAATTAATGGAGAAAATTTTCCAAAACCTTTGAAATTAAATTCTGGGGCTTTGAAATTTAAATTTTGCTTATTGTTGTTTTGATTGTTTTTTTTATTAAAATAATCATTCAAATCAGCTGGCATTTAGTTCCTTTGTTAAATATAAGTTAGCATAGAAGCGTATTTTTCATTGCGTCCATAAACTATATCAAAATACGCATTTTGGAGCTTTGTTGTTAGCTCACCTCTTTTTCCATTTCCTATGATTCTTGCGTCAATATTATTTATTGGGGTTATTTCTGCTGCAGTTCCTGTGAAAAATGCTTCATCAGCCACATAAACTTCATCTCTTGAAATTCTTTGGCGCACTACGCTTATGCCCAAATCATGTGCAATTTTTAAAACAGTATCTTGGGTAATACTTTTTAATGAAAAATCATTTGGCGGGGTGATTAATTTCCCGTCTTTAACCATAAAAAAGCACTCGCCTGTCCCTTCTGCTACAAAACCTTCTTCATCAAGCATTAAAGCTTCTTCATATCCTGCTTCTATAGCTTCATATTTAGCCATTTGAGAATTTAAATAATTTGCACTTGCTTTGGCTTTACCTAGGCTAGATTTTACGCTATTTCTAGCAAAAGAAGAAATTTTAACCTTAATACCTTTTTCTAAGCCTTCTTCGCCCAAATAAGCACCCCATTCCCAAGCAGCAATAGCTACTCTAACAGGAGCTTTAGCATGATAAACTCCCATAGTTCCATCACCCAAAAAGATCAATGGGCGCAAATAAGTGTTATTTTGAAAATCATTTGCTCTTAAAAGTTCAACTTGTGCATTTTCAAGTTCTTTTTGAGAAAAAGGTGAGTTGATTAAAGTGATTTTTGCAGACTCTAAAAGTCTTTTGGTATGTTCTTTTAATCTAAAAATTGCTAAACCATTTTGTGTTTTATAAGCTCTTGTTCCTTCAAAAACTGCATTTGCATAATGTAATGAATGTGTTAAAACATGAATTTTTGCATCATCAAAATCAATGATTTTTCCATCCATCCAAATTTTTTTTGCCCTAATCATGAGTAAGCCTTTATTGAAAATAAAACTAATTTTATCAAAAATATACTAATAATTGCTAGAATATAGTAAAATTCTTTATTTAAAGCAAGGAAAAACAATGCCTATTATTAGCATCAAACTCGCTAAACCAGAATTTAGCAAAGTACAAAAAGAAGAGTTAATAGCAGATATTACAGAGCTTTTGCATACAAAATATAATAAACCAAAGCAAAATATAGTCATAATGCTAGAAGATATTGAGCCATATAATATTGCTTTTGGTGGTGAAAGTGTAGAAAAATTAAGAATGAAAGGTAAAAAATGAAAGAATTACAAATTGGCGATAAAGCCCCAGTTTTTGAACTTTTAAATCAAGATGGGGTTAAAATTTCTCTAAGTGATTTTTTGGGTAAAAAAATTATTTTGTATTTTTATCCAAAAGATAATACTCCAGGTTGTACTACACAAGCTTGTGAATTTAGTCAAAATTATGATGATTTTTTAGGGCAAAATGCTGTGATTATAGGTATTAGCCCAGATAGTGTGAAATCACATGAAAATTTTATAAAAAAATATGATTTAAAACACACTTTATTAAGTGATATTGAAAAGGAAATTTGCAAACTTTATGGTGCTTGGGGTTTAAAGAAAAATTATGGAAAAGAGTATGAAGGGCTTATAAGATCTACTTTTGTAATTGATGAGGAAGGAAATATCACAAAAATTTATAAAAATGTAAAAGCAAAAGATCATGCTTTTAAGGTGTTAAAAGAATTATGTTAGTTCATATTTGTTGTAGCGTGGATAGTCATTATTTTATACAAGAATTAAGCAAAGCCTATCCTGAAGAAAAAATCATCGGATATTTTTATGATCCAAATATTCATCCATATAGTGAGCATGAGCTTAGATTTTTAGATGTTAAACGCAGTTGTGATAAATTAGGTATTAAACTTTATAAGGGTGAATATGAGTATGAAAAATGGCTTGAGAGTGTAAAGGGCTATGAGGATGAGCCTGAAAAAGGTGCAAGATGTCAAATTTGTTTTGATTTTAGAATGCATAAAAGTGTTGAATTTGCTCAAAAAATAGGAGAAAAAAAACTTACAACAACTCTTTTAACATCTCCTAAAAAAGATTTAGAGCAACTAAAATTAGCATTACAAAAAGAATGTGATAAATTTGGCATAGAGTTTTTAGCGCCTGATTTTAGAAAAAATGGAGGCACGCAAAGACAATTTGCCCTAGCAAAGCAAGATATGCTTTATCATCAAAATTATTGTGGTTGTATTTATGCGCTTTCTAAGCAAAAAGGTCAAAAAGCCTTTATAGATGAGCTGATGAGTCCTATTAATAAACAAATATTGCCTTCAAGTATAGAAGAAAAAATTAAATTCTATAACCAAGTAAAAAATTTAGAAAAAAAGGGCATTAAATTTGAAATTCAAAGAGAGAAATTTTTAAATTATCGTTTGTTAAGGGCTTTGATAAAACAAAACAAGCAAGCTATAAGAACTCATATTTTATTTTACTCACATTTTAAAAATTCTTACACTAAATTTAGTATTTTAGATGAGGGTTTAAAGCATTATAAAAGTGCAAAGGATGAGATTAATTTATGGAGTTTTGATTATTTTAATAGCTTATGTAAAATGCGATTTAAAAATTACGAAGATTTTTTACAAAATCCTTTAAAAATAGAGCAAGAAATCAAAATAAGACAAAAGTATTTTGGTGCTTATGATCTTTCACCGGTGATTATTGTTGAAAATATTATTAAAGGTGCTTATGAATTTATGGCAAAAAGTGAAATTTATTTTGATAGCAAAGAAAAGATTGTGAAGTTATAAAACTTAATTAATTTATTAATATTTTTTTTGTAAAATCTGAATTTTGAATATATTTTAAGGCTAAATTTATGATAGATGTAATGCAAATTCAAAAAATTTTACCACATAGGTATCCATTTTTACTTGTAGATAAAATCGTAGAATTAAAAAACAAAGAAGTTGTTAGAGGTTATAAAAATATTAGTATAAGCGATCATGTTTTTATGGGACATTTTCCAGATCATCCAATTTATCCGGGTGTGTTAATTTTAGAAGGCATGGCACAAACTGGAGGGGTTTTAGCATTTGAAAGTATGGATGATAAAGTAGATCCAAGTACCAAAGTAGTATATTTTACAGGTATTGATAATGCTAAATTTAGAAATCCAGTGCGTCCAGGCGATAGACTTGATTATGAAATGAGTGTAGTAAAAAATCGTGGAAATATGTGGATTTTCCAAGGAAAAGCTTTTGTAGATGGGCAATTAGTTGCAGAAGCTGAACTTAAAGCCATGATAGTAGATAAATGATGAGCAAAATTCATCCAAGTGCAGTTATAGAAGATGGAGCTATTATAGCAGATGATGTTGTAGTAGAAGCTTATGCTTATATCGGTAAAAATGCTAACATAGGCGCAAATACCATCATCAAACAAGGTGCAAGAATTTTACCTAATGTAACTATAGGTGAGAATTCAAAAGTGTTTTCTTATGCTATAGTTGGAGATATCCCGCAAGATATATCTTATAAAGATGAGATAAACTCAGGTGTTATCATAGGAAAGAATGCGGTTATTAGAGAATTTGTTACTATTAACTCAGGTACAGCTAAAGGCGATGGCTTCACAAGGATAGGCGATAATGCTTTTATCATGGCTTATTCTCATATTGCACATGATTGTACTTTAGGAGATCACATCATTTTAGCAAACAATGCTACTTTAGCAGGCCATGTAGAACTTGGAGATTATACTGTAGTAGGTGGGCTTACTCCAATACATCAATTTGTAAAAGTAGGAGAAGGGTGTATGATAGCAGGTGCTAGCGCACTTTCTCAAGATGTGGTGCCATTTTGCTTGGCTGAGGGAAATCGTGCAAGCATTAGAAGTTTGAATTTAGTAGGCATTAGAAGACGCTTTGATAAAGAAGAAGTGGATGTTTTAAGCAAAGCTTTTAAATTTTTATTCAGACAAGGAAATTTAAAAGATAATGCTTTGAATTTATTAGAAAGTGCTTCTAGTGAAAATGTTAAAAAAATGTGTAATTTTATCTTAGAAACAAAAAGAGGAATTCCTATATATAAGGAAAAAAACCATGGTTAAAAGATGTAGTTTTTGTAACGAAATAGAAACAAGCGAAAGAAGAATTTTAGTAAATGATTATAATAATGCCTTTATATGTGAGTATTGTGCTGAAAGTGCTTGCAATATTTTCTTTGGAGAGGAAAAAGAGCTAAAAAATAAAGAAGTTGATAAAGAAAATTTTAAAGACATAACCCCTAAAGAATTAAAAGCATATTTAGATAAATATGTCATCGGGCAAGATAGGGCTAAAAAAATCTTTAGTGTAGGGGTGTATAATCACTACAAAAGACTTTTTAGATCTGACTTAGAAGATGATGATACAGAATTAGCAAAATCAAATATTTTATTAGTAGGTCCAACAGGAAGTGGAAAAACTTTACTAGCGCAGACTTTAGCTAGATTTTTAGATGTGCCTATTGCAATTTGTGATGCGACTTCTTTAACTGAAGCAGGTTATGTAGGAGAAGATGTTGAAAATATCCTTACTCGTCTTTTGCAAGCTGCTGATGGAGATGTGCAAAGAGCACAAAAAGGGATTATATTTATCGATGAGATAGATAAAATCGCAAGGATGGGTGAAAATCGCTCCATTACAAGAGATGTGAGTGGTGAGGGTGTGCAACAAGCTTTACTTAAAATCATTGAAGGATCTTTAGTAAATATTCCGCCAAAAGGTGGTAGAAAACACCCAAATCAAGATTTTATACAAATAGATACGACTAATATTTTATTTGTGTGTGGTGGAGCTTTTGATGGTATTAGTGATATCATTAAAAGAAAATTAGGCGATAATGTCATGGGCTTTTTTGCTGATGATAAAAAAGATGAAAAGGAAGCCTTGCTTCAAAGATTAGAACCTGATGATTTAGTGCATTTTGGGCTTATCCCTGAACTTATAGGAAGATTGCATGTGCTTGCTTCTTTAGAAGAGCTTGATGAAGAAAGCATGGTGCGTATTTTAACAGAGCCAAAAAATGCCATTATTAAACAATATCAAAAACTTTTTGCTATTGATAATGTGGAATTAAAATTTGAAGATGAAGCACTAAGAGAGATTGCTAAGCTTTCATTGGAGCGTAAAACAGGGGCTAGAGGTTTAAGAAGTATTATTGAAGAGATGATGGTAGATTTGATGTTTGATTTGCCAGAGTATAATGGATATAGTATAGTAATTACCAAAGAGGTAATCAAAGAAGGTGCAAAACCTTTATTTATAAAAAATAAAAAAGTTAAAGGCTGAGAATGATTTTAGATCAAATAATTGGATTTTTTTCAAGTGATATGGGGATTGACTTAGGTACCGCAAATACTTTAGTTTTGGTAAAAGATAAAGGTATAGTGATTGATGAACCTTCGGTTGTTGCAGTAGAGCGTGAAAGATATGGTAGGGTTAAAATTTTAGCTGTTGGAAAAGAAGCTAAGGAAATGGTAGGAAAAACCCCAGGTAATATCGAAGCAATCCGTCCTATGAAAGATGGTGTGATTGCTGATTTTGATATGACTGAAAAAATGATCCGTTATTTTATAGAAAAAACTCATAGAAGAAAATCTTTTTTAAGACCTAGAATTATCATTTCAGTACCTTATGGTTTAACTCAAGTTGAAAGAAAAGCAGTTAGAGAAAGTGCTTTAAGTGCGGGTGCTAGAGAAGTATTTTTGATAGAAGAGCCTATGGCAGCAGCTATTGGTGCAAATTTACCTATTAGAGAGCCTCAAGGGAGCTTGGTGGTAGATATTGGTGGTGGTACAACTGAAATTGGTGTTACTTCTTTGGGCGGGCTTGTGATTTCAAAATCTATCCGCACAGCCGGTGATAAGCTTGATACTAGTATAGTAAATTATGTAAAAGAAAAATACAATCTTGTCATAGGTGAAAGAACTGGCGAGGAAATTAAAATCGCTATTGGTTCAGCAGTTCAGCTTCCAAAAGAGCTTTCTATGGTGGTTAAAGGGCGTGATCAAGTAACAGGCTTGTTAAATAGAATCGAACTAACAAGTGAAGATGTAAGAGAGGCTATGCGTGAACATTTAAAAGAAATCGCTGATGCTTTAAAAATCGTTCTTGAAATGATGCCACCTGATCTTGCAGCAGATATTGTTGAAAATGGTGTTGTTTTAACAGGAGGCGGAGCTTTAATACGCGGGCTTGATAAATATTTATCTGAAATTGTAAAACTTCCAGTATATGTAGCTGATGAGCCACTTTTAGCAGTTGCAAAAGGTACAGGTAAAGCTTTAGAAGAAATTTCATTATTACACCAGCTAACGAATGAAGAGTAAAATTCTTAGCGTTTTAATATTATCTTTTTTAGTATTTATTTCGTTTTATTATGGAGATGTAATAAAACGAAATGTTTTAGATTTAAATATTGCTATTGTTAATCAATTTTCTCAAAGTATTGATCTTTTAAAAAACAAATTCAACGAACATTTTAATCAAGCTGAAGAAATTAGAACTTTAAGAGAAAGAAATACTGAGCTTGAAAAAAATAATATCTACATGAAAAACTTTGCTAATGAGCTAAATAATATTTTAAGCGATAAAAATTCAAGTTTTTATTATCCTAATGTGAGTTTAGTTAAGGCAACTTCTTATGCGCAAATTAGTGATTATCATAAGGTTTGGCTTGATGTTGATTATAAAGGAAAAATCAAAGGCTTAATTTATAATGGCTATACAGCAGGCATAGTCATAGAAAAAAATGGTAGAGCCTTGGGGCTTTTGCAAGGTGATGAAGAATGTATTTTTTCTGTTTATATAGGTAAAGAACAAGCACCAGGTATAGCTCATGGAAGAAATGATTATATTTTAGTTAAGTATATTCCTAAATGGCTTGAGCTTAAAATGGGTGATAAGGTTTATACAAGTGGTTTGGATGAAATTTTCTTTTCAGGAATTCCAGTAGGAGAAATTTTTAAAATAGAAGAAGAGGGTGCTTATCAAAATGCTTATGTTAAACCTTATGCTAAGATGAAAGTGCCAAACTATTTTTATATGGTAGAAAATTTATAGTAAAAAATTATTTATTTTAATTAATATAAATTATTATTTAGAATTAAATATTACAATAGCTTCTAAGTTTAAAACTAGGAGCTTTAATGAAAAAATATATCAGCAGTTGTTTGGCTATTTGTTGTTTAAGTGGTGCTATTTATGCAAACGAAGGAGAATATGATGCGCAAAAAATAGCAGATATTTTTTATCAACTTAATGCAGACCCTAAAAATCCAAAAGCAAAAGTTAATCATGCAAAGGGCTTTTGTGCTATGGGAACTTTTGAGCCAGCTTTGTCTATCAATAAAGAAGTTGATGTGCCTTTATTAACACAAAAAAGCTTGCCGATTCAAGTAAGATATTCTTTGGGCGGCGCTTTTAAAGATGATAAAAGTAAAACAAGGGGTATGGCTATTAGAATTACTGATCCTAAAGATTCTGCCTCTTGGACTATGGTTATGCTAAATACAGAAATAAATTTTGCAAAAAATCCTAAAGAGTTTGGTCAGTTTTTTGAAATGAGACTTCCTGTAAATGGTAAAGTCGATCAAGAAAAAATAAGCAAGATGTTGAAAGAGGTTGATTCTTATAGAAATTTTGCTGCATATACGGATAAAATTGGTATCAGTAAAAGCGTAGCAAATACTCCATTTTTTAGTATCCATACTTTTTATTTTAAACAAGCAAATGGAGAAAATTATCTACCAGCAAGATGGAAATTAGTTCCAAGCGAAGGTGTGGCGTATTTAAATGAGGCACAAATGAAAAGTGCAAGTAGTGATTTTTTAAAAGAAGATTTTCAAAATCGTATAGAGACTAATAAGCCAGTTGAGTATAAGATGTATTTAGTATATGCAAATAAAAATGATATTACCAATGATACAACGGCTTTGTGGAGTGGTAAACACAAAGAAAGTTTAGTTGGGACTTTTAAAGTTAATGCTTTGAGCAAGGAAGATTGTAATTTTGATGTATATTTTCCTTCAGATGTACCTCAAGGGGTTAATCCACCACAAGATCCTTTATTTGATGTAAGAAATGAAGCTTATGCTATAACTTTTGGTAAGCGTCAATAAAATTTAGCTCTTTAAGAGCTAAATTCTTTATTAATTTCAACTTCTAAAAAACTTATATTTGTTATAATTTGGCTAAAAATTCAGCTTAGGAAAATACATGCCAAAAAGAACAGATATAAAAAATATATTATTAATAGGCAGTGGGCCTATCGTTATAGGTCAAGCTTGCGAGTTTGATTACTCAGGAACTCAAGCAGCAAAAACCTTAAAAGAGCTAGGTTATAGAGTGGTTTTGATCAATTCTAATCCAGCTACTATTATGACAGATCCTGAATTTGCTGATGCAACTTATATAGAACCAATTACCAAAGAAAGTATTCTAAGTATAATCAAAAAAGAAAAAATCGATGCGATTTTACCTACTATGGGTGGCCAAGTTGCTTTGAATGTTGCTATGGAAGTTTATGAAAGTGGCGAGCTTGCAGATGTAAAATTTTTAGGTGCAAATCCTGAAGCGATAAAAAAAGGCGAAGATAGACAAGTTTTTAAAGAATGTATGAAAAAAATTGGCATGGATTTGCCAAAATCTATGTATGCGTATAATTATGAAGAGGCTTTAAAAGCTGTTGATGAGATTGGTTTTCCTTTGATGATTAGGGCTTCTTTTACCTTAGGTGGTGCAGGAAGTGGCGTGGTGTATAATATGGATGAGTTTGCAGAGCTTGCAAATACTGCTTTAGCACTAAGCCCTATCCATGAAATTTTAATCGAAGAAAGCTTGCTTGGTTGGAAAGAATACGAAATGGAAGTCATTAGAGATAAAAATGATAATTGTATTATCGTTTGCTCTATTGAAAATATTGATCCTATGGGGGTTCATACGGGTGATTCTATTACTATAGCTCCTGCTTTAACTTTGACTGATAAAGAATACCAAGCAATGCGTAATGCTTCTTTTGCTATTTTAAGAGAAATCGGAGTAGATACAGGCGGATCAAATGTGCAATTTGCTATCAATCCAACTAATGGTAGAATGATAGTTATTGAAATGAATCCTAGGGTTTCAAGATCTTCAGCCCTAGCTAGCAAAGCAACGGGTTATCCTATAGCTAAGGTAGCTACGCTTTTAGCGGTTGGATTTAGTTTAGATGAGATTAAAAATGATATCACAGGCACTCCTGCTTCATTTGAACCAGTAATTGATTATATCGTAACTAAAATTCCTCGTTTTACTTTTGAAAAATTCCCAAATGCAAGCACAGAGCTTGGCACTGCTATGAAAAGCGTGGGTGAGGTTATGGCTATAGGGAGAACTTTTAAAGAAAGCATTCAAAAAGCACTTTGCTCACTTGAGAGAAATTTAAGTGGATTTGATACTATAGAATGTGATAAAAATGAGCTTTTGGCAAAAATTCGCCAAGCTAATGAAAAACGTTTACTTTATATAGCACAAGCTTTTAGAGAAGGTTTTAGCACACAAGAGCTTTTTGAGCTTTGTAAAATAGATCCTTGGTTTTTAAATCAAATCAAAGAAATAGTGGAATTTGAAAACCAAATAGATATGGATATTTTAAGTAATAAGCAACTATTAAGAAAAGCTAAAACCTTAGGTTTTTCAGATAAAAAAATCGCTAGCTTAATTAATCAAAAAGATAATCTTGAGTTAAGCCAAAATGATATTTATTATGCAAGAATTAAACATAAAATCATTGCTCAATATAGCGAAGTAGATACTTGTGCAGGCGAATTTGAAGCATTAACTCCGTATTTATACTCAAGTATTAATGCAAATGAAGCTACACAAGTAAAAGAAAGTAAAGATAAAAAAGATAAAAAAGTGATGATTATAGGTGGTGGACCAAATCGCATAGGACAAGGCATTGAGTTTGATTATGCTTGTGTGCATGCTTCTTTTGCTCTAAAAGATATGGGCGTAAAAACTATAATGTATAATTGTAATCCAGAAACGGTTTCAACAGATTATGATACAAGTGATATTTTATATTTTGAGCCGATTGATTTTGAGCATTTAAGAGCGGTTATTGATAGAGAAAGACCAGATGGAGTGATAGTGCATTTTGGTGGCCAAACTCCGCTTAAATTTGCAAAACGCCTCAGTGCTTTTGGAGCAAAGATCATAGGAACTAGTGCAAGGGTGATAGATTTAGCTGAAGATAGAAAGAAATTTGCTAAATTTATTGAAGATTTAGGCATAAATCAACCTAAAAACGGCACAGCCATAAGTGTAGAAGAAGCGATTATAAAGGCAAATGAGATAGGTTATCCTGTGCTTGTTAGACCAAGCTATGTTTTGGGTGGTCGTGCAATGCGTGTGGTGCATGATGAGAGCGAGCTTAGACTTTATATGCAAGAAGCCGTAGATGTAAGTGATAAATCTCCGGTATTAATCGATCAATTTTTAGACAATGCAACTGAACTTGATGTAGATGCGATAAGTGATGGAAAAGAAGTTTATGTAGCAGGTATCATGGAGCATATTGAAGAAGCAGGAATTCACTCAGGTGATAGTGCTTGCTCTTTACCTGCTGTAAATATTGATGAAGCTATGCTTGAAACGATTGAGCAAAAAACAAAAGATATTGCTTTAAATTTAGGTGTAGTAGGGCTTTTAAATATACAATTTGCTATCCATGATAATAAACTTTATATGATAGAAGTAAATCCAAGAGCTAGTAGAACTGTGCCTTTTGTAAGTAAGGCTACAGGAATTCCTTTAGCTAAGGTTGCAACACGCGTGATGTGGCAAGGAAATTTAAGAGAAAGTTTGAAATTTTATGATACTTTTAAAGTGGTAGAGGAAAAAAATGGAATTTTAAGAGCTAAAAAACCAAAACACATTAGTGTAAAATCAGTGGTATTTCCTTTTGCTAAACTTAGTGGAAGCGACCTTGAGCTTGGGCCTGAAATGCGCTCAACCGGTGAAGTTATGGGTGTAAGCAAAGACTTTGAAAACTCTTATGCAAAAAGCCAACTTGCCTCTTCAAATTTCTTACCAGAAAGTGGCAATGTATTTTTATCACTAAGAGAGCAGGATAAAAAATATGCAGTAGATTTAGCTAATGAATACATTAAGCTAGGATTTAAAATCATTGCTACAAGTGGAACTTATAAAATTTTACAAGAAGCAGGTTTGGAGTGTGAATTTGTGCATAAAATTTCTGAAGGGCGCCCAAATGTAGAGGATAAGTTAAAAAATTCTCAAATTCAACTTGCTATTAATACTAGCGATGAGCATAGTTTTAAAGGTGATACTAAAAAAATTAGAGCAAATATTTTACGCTTTAAAACCCCATATTTTACCAACCTAAGAGCAGCGTATGCAGGTGCTAAAGCGATTAAAGCTATACAAAATAAATCATGTCTTGAAGTAAAGAGCTTACAAGAATACTTAAAAGCATGATTTATCTTGCTCAAACTGATACAACAGCAGGGTTTTTAAGCAAGGACTTAAAAGCCCTTAATACTTTAAAAAAAAGGCCTTTAAAGCAAGATTGTTTAATTACTACGGCTAAATTTAGTGAGCTTAAAAAACTTACAAGAGTACCAAGTCATTTTAAAAACACTATTAGAAAATCCAAAAAAACTACTTTTTTATATCCTAATTCTAAAGCAATACGCGTCGTGAAAGATTGTGCTCATGAGGAATTTTTAAAAGAGTTTGATTGGCTTTATTCTACTTCTGCAAATCTTCATGGAAAAAAATTTGATCTAAATTGGGCTATGCAAAATGCAGATAAAATAATAGATGAAAAGTTTTTTGAAAGTGGAGCCTCAAAGATTTTTAAACTTCGAGGCGTTAAAAAAGTTAAGTTACGCTAATTATTTTTCAAGTGGCCAAAATACTTTTGGTTCTTCTCCGATTTTTGCTTGTCCATGATACATTCCAAGTTTATCTTTAGTCCAAGCATAGCCAACTTTTCCATTTTTATCTATAGAGATGATTCCACCCGTGCCACCAAGTTTAGCTACTTGTTTGATAGTTTCTTCGGCTGCTTTTTGTACTGAAAGTTTTTTGTATTTATACAAAGACGCAACTTCATGAGCCACAGCCACTCTTATATAAATATCACCTGTTCCTGTGCAAGAAATCGCTACTGAGTCATTATTTGCATAATTTCCTGCCCCTATGATAGGAGAATCTCCAATGCGTCCTGTCATTTTATTTGTAGTACCACCTGTGCTTGTGCCCGCTGCTAGGTTGCCATTTTTATCTAAAGCTATTGCACCTACTGTGCCTAAATATGGCTCAGTACTTACACCAAGATGAGCCTTTGCTTTATCGCTATCCAGTAATACTTCTTTGCTTTTTTTAGCTTCTTGAAGTTGTTTGTATCTGTGCTCTGTGAAAAAATATTTTTGTCCTACTATTTCTAAACCATGTTTTTTGGCTAATTTATCAGCACCCTCGCCCGCTATTAAAGTATGAGGTGTTTTTTCCATAACAAGTCTTGCTGCCTCTATAGGATTTTTAATTGTCCTAGCCATAGCAATTGCACCTGCTCTTAAATTTTTTCCATCCATTATAGATGCGTCAAGTTCGTTAAATTCATCAGAAGTAAAAACAGCACCTTTTCCAGCGTTAAATTCAGGACTATCTTCCATTACTTTAATGGCAGCTATAACTGCATCAACAGAGCTTCCACCTTTTTCAAGTATGCTTTGGCCTGCTTTTAGGGATTCTTTCATTACTTTTTCCCTTTTAGCAAATTCTTCTTTAGTAAGTCCTAAGTCACTTGTACCACCGTGTATAACGATAATAGGTTCAAAATCTTTTGCAAAAGCATTATTGCTTGTTAAAAATGCTAAACTAGTTAATATTAATAAAGCCTTTTTACTACCTGCTAAAAATTTCATATATTATCCTTTTTTAAAACTTACCATTATATTAAATATAAATTAAATAAAGATTAATTTATATTAGTAAATGTGAAAATTTAAAACAAAATTTTATTTTTTAATTTAATTTATTAATAAATACTAAGAAATTTTTAATAAATACATTACAATGTTTGTATATTTATGACAAAAATTGGAGGTTTATTGATGTTTAAAACTATTATTGCAAGAAGAATATCTATGCTTACAGCCTTAATTTTGCTTATAGGTTTTGGAGTTTTTGTAGGGATAAACTATTATTCTTCTAAAAGAGATATTTTACAAAGTATTACTCATGGCAAGCAAGAAAGTGTTAAAAATGGAAAAAGTTTTGCTGAACTTTATTTTAACTCAAGAAAAGAAAGCATTGAGAGAATATCTAAAAGTATTGTAGCTAGTAAAAATATAGATAAAGAGCATGTGGCTCAATTTTTAGAACATATTTTTTCTTTACATTCTTTTACAGCTATTTATATAGGATATGAAAAAGATGGTAGTTTGATTGATGTTGATATTAATTCTAAAGGAAAATATTTTGTTTTAAATCAAGAAAAAGATGGTTTTGATGCTAGAGTAAGATCTTGGTATAAACTCGCAAAGGATACTAAAAAAATCAATATTTCAGATCCTTTTGAAGATGTAGTAACTAAAAAAATGGTTGTATCTATAACAGCTCCTATAGAAATAGATGGAAAATTCATAGGTGTATTAGCGGGTGAAATTTTTCTTGATGATATGCGAAAAGCTTTTGAAGAATTAAAAATAACTCCAAGTAATAGTGTATTTTTAATTAATAGTAATGGAAATTTAATTGCTCATTCTTCGGGTTATATTGATTTAAGCAAAGAGATTGAAACAGCAAGTGCGATAAAAACGTTTATTAATGTTGCAAGTTTAGCTCCAAACGAACCAACAGATTTGATTAAATATGCTTTAAAAGGTGATCAACGTGTAGCGGTATGCATAAATACTACAAATGAAATGATGCTGTGCTCAGCAAATTCTTTAAAGGATTATGATGAAGTTTTTGACAAGCTTTTGGTAACTCAAATTATTTTTGGAATAATATTTGTATTGGTAATTATAGCTATATTGGGTGGCATGATAGATTATTTTCTTAAAAAAATTATAGTGATTAAAAATACTTTAGAAGGTTTTTTTGATAGCTTAAATTATAAAAAGAAAATGGATTTAATAAAAATAGATCTTAAAGGAAATGATGAATTTGCAACTATTGCTCGTGAGATTAGTGAAAGCATTGTAAGCATCCAAAACAATTTACATAAAGATCAAGAAGCAGTTTCTGAGAGTGTGCAAAAAGTTAAAGAAATTGAACTTGGAAATTTATCAGTACGATTAGAAAAAAATCCTATCAATCCTCAACTTGTAGAATTGAAAAATATTTTAAATGATATGTTAAAAGTATTAGAAGAAAAAGTAGGTTCTAATATCAATGAGCTTGATAGGGTGCTTGAAAGTTATAAGGCATTAGATTTTTCTACACAGGTTCAAAATGCAAAAGGTAATGTAGAAATTACAACAAATGTTTTAGGTGAAGAGATTAAAAAAATGCTTATTTCATCCTCTGCCTTTGCAAAAGAACTAACTTTGCAAAGTGTAAAACTAGAAGAATCTATGCAAAAATTAGTAGATGGGACACACTCTCAATCTCAATCACTTGAAAAATCAATACATGCAGTAGATCAGATCAATATTTCTATGCAAAATGTGGGAGATAAAACAAAAGAAGTAGTAACACAAGCTGAAAATATCAAAGAAATTGTGAATGTAATCAAAGATATAGCAGATCAAACCAATTTGCTAGCTTTAAATGCAGCCATTGAAGCAGCTCGTGCGGGTGAGCATGGACGAGGGTTTGCAGTGGTAGCTGATGAGGTGCGTCATCTAGCTGAAAAAACAGAAAAAAGCTTAGGAGAGATAGAAGCTAATGTTAATATTTTAGTTCAAAGTGTTAATGATGTTTCTATATCAATGCAAGAGCAAACTCAAAGTATTACCCAGATTAATGATGCTATAGTTAATTTAGAAGATGTTACAAAGGAAAATGTAGAAATCGCTAATTTTACAAACGAAGCTACCAAAGCCGTAGGAAACATCTCTCAATCTATATTAAAAGAGGTAGAAAGTAAGAAAATTTAACTTTATAGAGCTTATTGTTTTGTAAATTTAGTTATAATTTGCGCTTTTGAAAAAAGGTAGATTATGATAGAAAGAACAAAAATAAGCTCTAATTTTGGTTGGTTTATGGTGATTTTAGGTGGTTTGGTTGAGTGTTTTTGGGTGAGTGGTTTAAAATACTCTACTGAAATTTGGCATTATGCTTTAACAGCCATTGGGGTTTGCATATCTTTTACATGTTTTTTAAAAGCTTGTGAAAGACTTGAAGTAAGCATTGCTTATAGTGTTTTTGTAGGTATTGGCACGGTTGGGGTGGTGCTTAATGAGATGTTTATTTTCAATGAGCCAAGTTCTATCACCAAGCTTACTTTAATAGCTATTTTACTTTTAAGTATCATAGGCCTTAAAATCATTAGCAAGGAAGCTAAATAATGGAATGGTTCTTTTTGTTTTTAGCGACTGCTTTTGAAATTTTTGGTGTGATTATCATGAAACAACTTGTAAGCACTAAAAATAAGCTTTATCTTTTAGCTTTGATAGTGTGTTTTGGTTTTTCTTTTGGATTTTTAAGTCTTAGCATGCAAAGTATTGCTATGAGTGTGGCTTATTCTATATGGACAGGAGCTGGAACTGCAGGTGGGGTTATCATCGGAGTTCTTTTTTACAAAGAAAGCAAAAGCTTTTTAAAGCTTTTTTTGATTGCTCTTATCATTGCTTGTACTGTGGGTTTAAAAATACTTTCATAGGTTTAAAATGAAAATATACATTAGTGGTATAGACACAGATGTTGGCAAAACTTATCTAAGTGCTAGACTTTGTAAGGAATTGGGTTTTGATTATTTTAAGCTTATCCAAGCAGGCACGCCAAGAGATAGTGAGGTAGTAGCTGAGTTTAGCCCAAAAACTAAGATTTTCAAAGAAGGTGTGTTTTTGCAAACCCCTGCTTCACCGCACAAAGGCAGGATTTTAGAGAATTTAAGCTATAAAGCCTTTGATATACAAATTCCACAAAGTGAAAAACTCATCATCGAGCTAGCTGGTGGGCTTTTTTCGCCCCTTGATGATGAAAAAACGATGATTGATTATATGAGTGCGTTTAAGCACCCTACGATTTTAGTGGCAAAAGACTATCTAGGAAGTATCAATCACACACTTTTAAGCATAGAAGCACTAAAACAAAGAGATATTAAAATCCTTGCTTTAATCTTAAAAACTCAAGATAACTTTAGCAAGGATTTTATAAGCAATTACGCTAAAATTCCTATCATAGAATTTGAGGATAAAGTGTGTGAAAAACTTTCAAAAATCCTTGAAAATTTCTCTTAAAGACTGCACGACATAAGCAATCTCATCTTCATTTATAACATATGGTGGCATGAAATAAATTGTATTTCCAAGTGGTCTTAAAAGTAAGCCTTTTTCTAAGGCTCTTTGAAAGACTTCAAGTCCTGCTCTTTGGTATTTGCTTTTTTGTATATCAAATACACTTACCATGCCTAAATTTCCAAAATTTCCTAAAAAATCAAATTCTTTTAAACTTTCCCATTGAGTTTTTATAAAAGCACTTTTGATTTTATTTTTTGCGATGATATTTTCTTTTTCAAAAATATCCAAAGTCGCATTAGCCGCCGCACAAGCTAGGGCATTACCCGTATAAGAGTGAGAGTGTAAAAAGGCCTTTTGACTCTCATAACTATCATAAAATTTCTCATAAATTTCATCTTTAGTAAGCACCACTGAAAGGGGTAAATACCCGCCCGTGATAGCTTTAGAAAGACATATATAATCAATGCTTTGTGAGCAATAATCTAGCGCAAACATCTCTCCTGTGCGTCCAAAACCTGTGGCTATTTCATCAAATATCACTTGCACGCCATAACTTTTAGCAAGTTTAACTGCCTCATCTAAATACCCAAGCTCATACATGTGCATATTGCCTGCACATTGAAGTAAAGGCTCAAGTATAAAAGCACAAATTTCATGATGATGATTTTTTAAAATGCTTTCTAAAATTTCAAGTTCTTTTGTATAGTCCTTGCTTGTTGGAACAGGTGTTGTGATACTTTTTAAAAGTAAAGGCTCATAGGTTTTTTTATAAAGTGCTACATCGCCAACGCTTAATGCGCCTAAGGTTTCTCCGTGGTAAGAATTGCTAAGCGATAAAAATTTATCCTTTTTAGAGCCATTGTTTAAGTGGTATTGAAAACTCATTTTTAAAGCCACTTCTATGGCTGAACTACCATTGTCTGCAAAAAAGCATTTATCAAAAGGCAAAAGCTCACAAAGTCTTTGCGAAAGCTTTATGATAGGCTCATGCGAAAAGCCTGCAAGCAAGACATGCTCTAAATTTTGAAGTTGATCTTTGATTTTTTCATTGATATATTCATTACAATGGCCAAAGATATTTACCCACCAAGAGCTAATGCAGTCTATGTAGGATTTTTCATCAAAATCATACAAATACACTCCCTTAGCCTTTTTTATAGGTATTAAGGGTAAAAACTCATGATCGCTCATTTGTGTACAAGGGTGCCAAATGTGTTTTAAGTCTAGTTCTTTTAAATTCATTTTTACTTCTTTGATTTTTATTACTAATGATACTACAATTTTTACTCAAATTTATGCTTTAAAATGAAAAAGGATTATTTAGAAAATATTTATATAATTAGCTTTTATCTTAAATTTAGAGGTAAAATATGAAAAAAGTATTGATTATCTTAACGATTTTATTTTTAAATTTTGCATACTCACAAGAGGATTTGTTTTTAAAAGGACTTGAAGCTTATGAGAGTGGTGATTATATAAATGCTATGAAGTATTATAAAAAAGCTTGCGATTTAAATAATAGCAGTGGTTGTAATAGTCTCGGGATTATGTATGCAAATGGGTATGGCGTAAAAAAGGACAACTTTAAAGCAGTTGAATTATTTAGAAAAGCTTGCAGTTTAAATAGTGGAGGTGGCTGTTCTAATCTTGGAGTTATGTATGTAAATGGCAAAGGCGTTAGAAAAGATACTTCTAAGGCTTTAGAATATTTTGGCAAGGCTTGTGATTTAAAAAGCGATGAGGGTTGTCAAAACTACGCAAGGCTTAAACAATAATGCAAATTGCACAAATTTTAGATGAGTTAAAACAACAAGATAATTTTAGAATTCTACGCTCATTAGGACATGAGGGAAAATATGTCGTTTATAATGGGCAAAAATTGCTAAATTTAGCGAGCAATGATTATTTAAATTTAAGCAATGAAAAAGCATTGAAGCAAGATTTTTTAACGCATTTAAAAGAATTTGAATTTTCTAGTTCAAGTTCAAGAAGCTTGAGTGGAAACTATGCGATTTTTGATGAATTTGAAAGCTTTTTAGAAGCTAAGTTAGGCAAAAAAATTTTGCATTTTAACAATGGCTATGCCTTAAATGTTAGCTGTTTGCAAGCTTTAGCAAGCATTAAAAATACTTTATTTTTAGCAGATAAGCAAGTACATGCAAGTATCATCGATGGTTTAAGGCTTGGTGGGGCTAAATTTATAAGGTTTAAACACAATGATATAAAGCATTTGCAAAGCTTAGTACAAAAATACCATAAAGAATTTGAAAATATCATCATCATAAGTGAAGCTTTATTTAGTATGGATGGAGATTTTGCGCCTATAAAAGAATTCATAAATTTAAAAAAAGAATTTAAAAATATCAAAATTTACATTGATGAAGCTCATAGCATAGGGTGTTTTAATGATGATGGTTTGGGTTATGTGAAATTTTTAGGCTTAGAAAAGGAAGTGGATTTTTTAGTTTTTACCTTTGGTAAGGCTATAGCTTCTATGGGAGCTTGCATGATAAGTGATGAAAAAGATTTTTTTATCAACAAAGCAAGAGCTTTTATATACTCAACTGCTATTGCACCTATCAATGTAGCTTGGACTTTGCATGTTTTTAAGCATTTGCACGAATTTAATGCTCAAAGAAAAGAGCTTTTAGAATTAAGTGCTTGGTTTAAAAATGCTTTAGCAAATAAAGGTGTAGTTTTAGGCGAGGCTTATGTGATATCTTTTATTTTAGGGCAAAATGCACTAGCTAGTGAAATTTCACAAAAGCTTTTAGAAAATGGTATTTTTGCACCTGCTATTAAAGAGCCAACTGTGGCTAAAAATACAGCTAGAATTCGCTTTTCTTTGCATGCTGGGCTAGTGAAAAAAGACTTAGAAAAGGTTTTGGAGGTACTTTGAAAACTCATTTTTTACATAAAAATGCAAATTCATCTGAGTTGATTTTATTTTTTTCAGGGTTTTGCTCACATTTTAGCCATTTTGCGCATTTAAAAAGTAGTGTAAATGTTTTAATGGTGTATGATTATACGAGCTTTGATTGGGAATTTGATCTTCATAAATTTGAAAAAATCACCCTTATTGGCTTTTCCATGGGAGTTTGTGTAGCGAGTAAAATTTTAAAAGATATAAAATTTGATAAAAAAATAGCCATAAATGGCACAAATTTACCTATTGATGATGAATTTGGGATTAAAAAAGCCATTTTTAAACTTACTATGAAAAGGTTTGCTTTAGAGGATTTTAAATTAAATTTACTTGAGAAAAGAATGAGTTTAAGTGATGAGTTTTACTTTGAAAAAGATGAGTATTTAAAAGAAGAACTTTTAAGTTTATATGAGTTTTGCACTAAAAACTTAAATGAAAATTTCACTTGGGATAAAGCCATAATTAGCAAAGATGATAAAATCTTTCCACCAAAGCATGCTTTTAATTTTTTCAAAGAAAAGGCAATGTTTATTGATGAGCCACATTTTGCATTTTTTAAATACCACACTTGGGAAGCACTTTGCAAACTTTCATAAGAGCAAAAGACACTTATAGCGCAAATACACCTGTGCAAAAAGACATGGCTAAAGAGCTTTGTAAAATGCTTAGTGAGAATGATTTGAGTGATTTTGAAGCGGTGTTTGAGTTTGGCTGTGGGGTAGGGGTTTTTAGTAAGGCTTTGCAAGAGTGTATTAAATTTAAGCATTATTTTTTAAATGATATTTATCCTTTTGAAAATCCTTGTAAGTTTGATGAATTTGGTGTTTTTGATATGAATGAACTTAAAAATCATCATTTTTATACGAAAAAATTTGATCTTATAGCTTCAAATGCTTGTATGCAGTGGCTAAAGATAGATGAGCTTTTAGAAAACCTTGCAAATATGTTAAATAAAAACGGGATTTTGCTTTTTTCTACTTTTGGAGAAAAAAATTTCACTCAAATAAAGCAAAGCACTAATTTATCGCTTGAATATTTAACTTTAGAGCAAATTGCACAAAAGCTTTCTAAAAATTTTAAGATCATAAAGGCAAAAGAAGAGTTAAAAGAGCTAAAATTTGATGATACTTTAGAGCTTTTTAGACATTTGAAATTAAGCGGGGTAAATGCTTTGAGTGATAAATTTTTTATAAGCAAGGCATTTTTAAAAAACTATGAAAAAGAATTTCAAAATACCTTGACTTATCATCCTTTATTTTTTATGTGTCAAGTTTATTAAATTTGATAGATATTTTTTTGCTAATTCTTCTCTTAGATAAAGCTTGTTAAAATCACTTATATCCATACATAAAGCAAAAGCATAAATTTGATGAGTTTTTTTGTCTTTTATAAAACCTACGATTTGTCCGTATTTTTCTTTACCCCAGCCTGTTTTTGCAAAAAACTCGTATTGATTATTTTCCTTTAATTTAATGATATTAATCACTTCTTTTTGTATATTTTTAGGATAATCTAGTGCTAAATTTGCAAGTTTAAAAAGTAAAGTAGATTGCTCTTTAGGACTAATTTGCAAAGAATCATCAAGCCAGAATTCATCGATTTTACTTATTTTTTGGTTGCCATAGTTGAGTTTATTTAGGTTTTTTTGCATTTTTTCCAAGCCTATTTTTCTAGCTAGTTTTTTATAAGCAGGAACTTGAGATCTTTGCATAGCTATGGCTAAGTTTGCATCGTTTTTCCAAGAGGGTAAAAATACTTTTTCGCCTTTGTAATGATAAAAAATCTCATTAGTATTTTTCACAACGCCTTCATTGAGTGCGATTAGGGCATTGAAAATTTTAAAAGTAGAGGCAGGTAGAATGCGTTTGTTTGCTTTTGTAAAATCATTACTATAATAATCCTTGCCATCATAAGCTACAAAAACCCCACTTTCATTGTAATCTTTAAAAAGATTTTCTAAATTTTCATTTGCCAAAGCAAAAGAGCAAAAAAGGCCAAAAAGCAAAAGTATTTTTTTTATTTTATTTCCTTTTTCATTAAAAAATTTTTCAATTCTTGTTGATCTCTTATAGCAATGTTTTCTTTGATGATTTTAAATCCTGCTCTTAAAAAGAAATTTTTAGCACTAAGACTAGCAAAAGTATAAATTTCACTATAAGGATAGTTTTTAAGAGCAAATTCTAACAAAGCTTTGCCATAACCTTGATGAGCATAGCTTGCATGAGTAAAGCAAAGATCGAGAGTTTTTTCTTCTAAATTTATACTTATAAAAGATATGATTTGACCTTTTTCTTCATAAACAAAGCCTAGTTGATTTTGAAATTTTTCTTCCCAAGCTTTTTGGTCTATATTAATCCATGCATGAATTTGTTCTTTTGTGTAATCATTTTTACAAAGAGTGAATATGCTTTGCTTAAAAAGCTTGATACAAGAAGCTAAGTCTTTTATATCAAGCTTTCTTATCAAGCACTTTCCTTAAAGCCAAAGAAGCTAAAGCAAGTCCAAAAGAGGCTGTCACACCCATAAATGATCCAAGATCTTTGCAATGAGCTTCTTCATCTGAAAATACCACATCAAAATCCCCTTTAAAGCCTGATTTTCTAAGCTCATAACGGAATTTTTTAGCTAAAGCATCGCCATGTGTTTTAAATATGCTTGTCGTTTTAATACGCGTTGGATCAAGCTTTCTAGCTCCACCGGTTGATGAGATAAAAATTTGCTTTTTTAAATCAACTAAATTAGCCAAAGCAACCTTAGCAGGTATATCATCAATCGCATCGATGATTAAATCAAACTCGCTTAGATCAAAACTTTTTAAAAACTCATCATCGATTTTACTAACTATACCTTTGGCATTGTAAATGCGTTCAAAAACCTTAGCTTTTTCCTCACCTATATTTTCGCTGTGAAGTTGGCGGTTTTGATTAGTAGTTTCAAATTTATCCGCATCGATTAATGTTAGATTGCTAAAGCCACTTCTAAAAAGCGCATCAACGCAAATTCCACCAACTCCACCAAGTCCGCAAACTAAAATTTTGGTATTTTGAAATTTAATAAAATTTTCTTCATTAACAAGCCATTTTATGCGCGTGTATCTATCCATTTTTCATCCATTTTTTGAGATTTTTCATTTGTTTATAAGCTGTTAGATCAAGCATTATAGGGGTTATTGTGGCATAGCCTTGTTTTAAAAGTGCTATGTCTGAGTCTTTTTCATTTTCATGATCAAGATTAGCAGCAGCTAGCCAGTAGTATTCTACACCTCTTGGATTTGTATTTGAATGTGCTTCATAACTATAAATTCTTTTACCTGCTTTGCAAATTTTTAAGCCCTGAAAGGCTGTTTTGCTAGAAGGAAAGTTGATATTTAAAAATTCTTTTTTATCTAAAGGAAAGCCCTTTTCAAAGATATTTTTGACTATTTTTTTAGTAAGTTTTAAAGCAAGTTTATAATCAAGTTCTTTTTGGTTATCTTTGTAAAATTGTGATAAAGCAATGGCAGGAATTCCATGAAGTACTGCTTCCATTGCTCCTGCACAAGTTCCTGAGTAGGTTATATCCTCGCCTACATTAGCTCCTTTATTAATCCCACTTATGACAAGATCAGGCAAACGCTTTTTGTATAAAGCATGCAAAGCAAGATAAACACAATCTGCAGGCGTGCCATCATCAAGTTTATAAAATCTTTTACCAACCTTGTGAAATCTTAAAGGTTTGGTTAGTGTTATAGAGTGCGAGCATGCTGACTTTTCACTAGCAGGAGCTACTATGGTGATTTTAGCTTTAAAATGCTTTCTTAGCATTTTAATAAGCTTTTTTAAGCCTTCACTTTCATAGCCATCATCGTTTGTTATCAAAATTTCTTTCATATTTTTCCTTTTTTTAAATTTTAACATAAGTGATAAAATATTTTTTAAAATAAAGAAAAATTATTAATGGTGTTTTGTATTACAATTTATTTATAATTATGATAATATATTTAAATTTAAATATTCAAGGAGGAAAAATGCAAAAAATTAAATTCATAATGATATTTAGTGTATTTGTAGCTTTTTTTATCGGATGTTCTTCTAAAGAGCAATTTAATCCTTTGGCACGTTCTTTAGGCGGTGTAAATGATATTGATCCTTTAAAAATAGGTAAAAATCCAACACCACCTGCTAAGCAAAAAACACCAGCTTTAGTAGATGGGAAACATTTTCCTGCTATACCGCTTGTGCCACCAGTAATTACTACAAATACTTTTAAAGGAGATAATCCCATAAAAGGACCCTTGCCAAGGTTAACTTCGGATAATAAATTTACTTCAAACGCTTTGTATGAAAATTCAGGTATTGCAAGTGATTTTGTAACTATTATGAATCCAAATGGTGCTGCATTAACTGTTTGGGCATTAAATCCAGGAAATTGGATATGGGGTTATAATTTATTTGATAGCAAGCCTTTTGGTGATGCAAGAGTTTGGCAGCTCATTGAATTTCCAAATAATAAGGTAATGATTAAAAATGCAAAAACTTTAACTTGTTTAAATGCCTATGGAAATGGCATTGTGCATTATCCTTGTGATCAAAGCAATTTTGCTCAGTATTGGAGACTCTTTCCTATGAGTAATGGCGCTTATCAAATTCAAAATTATGCTACCCAACAATGTATACAAACAACAGTTGGAAATGTAATGGAGGAGTTTTATTTTAACTATTATAGTATTTATTTGACGCCTTGTTTGAAACCAAAAGAAAAAAATTTAGATAGACAATGGAGTATAAGTGCACCTGCTTTTCAAACAAGATCACCTTATGCTTATACGGGAGAGTAATAATGAGAAAGATAATATTTTTAATTTTTAGTTTTAATTTATTATTTGGAGCTTTAGAAAATTATAATAGTGGCACTTGGAATTTACAAGGCTCATCAGCTTCTACTGAAAGCAAATGGAATATTAGTATAAGACAGCTTGTAACGGGTGCTAATCCTATGGATATATTAGCTGTTCAAGAAGCAGGGGTTTTACCAAGCACAGCTATAATGACTCCAAGACAAGTTCAACCTGTGGGAGTTGGAATTCCTATTCATGAGTATGAGTGGAATTTGGGCTCATCAAGCCGTCCAAATTCTGTTTTTATATATTATTCAAGAGTTGATGTTGGAGCAAACCGTGTAAATATGGCTATAGTAAGTAGAGTGCAAGCTGATGAGGTTTTTGTTTTACCACCTCCAACCGTTGCTTCAAGACCTATTATAGGAATTCGCATAGGAAATGATGCGTTTTTTAGCATACATGCTTTAGCAAGTGGAGGTAATGATGGTGGAGCTATTGTGAGTGCTGTGGATAGTTTTTTTAGAAATAGACCAGAGATTAATTGGATGATTTTGGGTGATTTTAATAGAGAAGCAGGATCTTTGGTTTCTTTACTTGATCCAGATTTAAGAGCACGTACACGAGTGATCCCTCCAAATACTAATACTCAAACTAGCGGAAGGATTATTGACTATGCTATCACAGGAAATTCCAATACAGCTTCTTTGTATAATCCACCGCCAATCATTGCTCTTTTAGCTGTAGCAGGACTTAGGACTTTTTTAGCTTCTGATCATTTTCCTGTGAATTTTAGAAGACCTTAGGAGTAAATGATGAAAAAAATTTGTATTTTATTTTTTATGGTTTTGAGTTTTTTAAGAGCTGAGGTTAGTTTAGATGAATTAGAAGATTTTACACCTATGTTTGCCATAAGATCTTTAGAAACAGGAATTTCACTAAGTCCTTTTAGGTATAGCTCTGAAATACTAGAAGAGCAAAATTGGTTTTTAAAAGAAATAATACTTAGCGATGAGTTAAAAGAAAAGGACAGGTATGCTGTGCAACGCCCTTTTGGTTATGTGCAGTTTATAAATCCTAGAGGTGCTGATGTGTGTTTGGCTGTTTTAGATGAAAAAACTTTTGGAACAAAATCTTGTAAGCAAGATTTACAAGATGGACAAATGCAAACGGTTTTTTCTATCATGCCTACTACAAGTTCTGCTGTGCAAATTAGATCTTTAACGCATGGTGGGGTAAAATGTATGAGTACTTTTTATGAAGCACGCGTGCCTATAGAAAATCGCTTTGGTTTAGATGATTGTACCGTAAATCCTTCTGTACCTATAGAATTAAAAGAATTATTTTTCTTTGCCCCTGCTATCGTTGAAGCAACTCCGCTTTATTAAACTAAACCCGCTTTGCGGGTTTAAACTCTAAGTTAAAATTTGTTAAAATGTCTTTTAAAATTGATATAAGGTAGGTTAATGAAAACCTTTTTAGTTTGTGCCTTAGAGCCTTCAGCAAATTTGCATTTAAAAGAAGTTTTAAAAGTTTATAAAAATGAGTATAAAGAATTTGATTTAGTAGGAATTTATGATGAGAGTTTATGTAAAGAATTTAGTCTAAATTCCAAGCCACTTTATAGCTCACATGAGTTTAGCGCTATGGGTTTTATAGAGGTTTTGCCACTCATTTTAAAAGCCAAAAAAGCTATAAAAGAACTAGTAAATTTAAGTCTTACTCAAAAGATTGATACGATTTTATGTATAGATTCTCCCGCTTTTAACATACCTTTTGCAAAAGCTTTAAAAAAAGTAAATTCTAAAGTAAAAAGAATTTATTACATTTTACCTCAAGTTTGGGCGTGGAAAAAAGGTCGCATACCCATCATAGAAAGTCATTTTGATGTGCTAGCTTCTATCTTGCCTTTTGATAGTGAGTTTTTTAGCAAAAGCACTTATGTAGGACATCCACTTTTAGATGAGATAAAAGAATTTAAAAATCAAGAAGATATAAATTTTATACTTTCAAAAAATGATGATGAGAAAGCAATCGCTTTCTTGCCAGGCTCAAGAAAAAGTGAAATAAAGCGTTTAATGCCTATTTTTAGAGAATTAAGCATTAAATTTAAAGGTAAAAAAATCCTTTGTGTGCCCGAGTTTAATCTAAAAAGATTAGATCTTTATGGGGATATAGATGGTTTTGAAATTCAAAGCAATACCCCAAAAGTGCTAAAAAATGCTGATTTTGCTTTTATTTGTAGTGGCACAGCTACACTTGAAGCAGCTTTGGTCGGCACGCCTTTTGTACTTGCTTATAAGGCTAAAGCTATTGATGTATTTATCGCAAGATGTTTTGTAAAACTCAAACACATAGGCCTTGCAAATATCTTTTTGGACTTTGCAGGAAAAAGCGAGCTTAATCCTGAATTTTTACAAGAGCAAGTGAATGTGGAAAATTTGTATCAAGCTTATCTTAAATACGATTATAAGGCATTTTTTGATAAAGTAGATTTTTTAAAAGAATATTTGCAATTTGCAAGTGCAAAAAATTTAGCTAAAATACTTTATGAAATCAAATAAGGATAAATCATGCAAAAAGAACCTATGAGTAAATATGGCTATGAGAAATTAGAAAAAGAATTAGAACATTTAAAAAAAGTTGAACGCCCAAAAGTAGTAGAAGAAATAGACATAGCAAGAAGCCATGGAGATTTAAAAGAAAATGCAGAATATCACGCGGCTAGAGAAAAACAAGCTTTTATAGAAGGTAAGATAGCTGAACTTGGGGATTTGATCTCAAGAGCACAAATCATCGATCCATCTTCTTATGAGCATGATAGTGTGAAATTTGGCTCAACTGTTGTTGTAGAGGATTTAGAAAGTGAAAAACAAAGCACTTATACTTTAGTAGGGGTAAATGAGGGAAATTTAGAAAAAGGTTATATTTCCATTAGTTCGCCTATTGCTAAAGCAATGCTTGGTAAAAAAGAAGGCGATGATTTTAAAGTGCGTTTGCCAAAAGGCGAGAGTGAATTTGAAATCATTTCTATAGAATATAAAGCTTTGGAATTTTAATTTTTGCAAAAAATAATTATAAAAGAAAATGCTATTTTCATTGCTGATGTGCATGAAAATGAAAATAGGCGTGGTTTTTGGGATTTTTTACAAGCCTTAAAAGATAAAAAAATTCAAACTCCACAGCTTTTTTTAATGGGTGATATTTTTGATCTTTTAATTTATGAAGTAAAAGCCACGCATGATTTTGCAAAAGCTTATATAGACTTACTTGAAGAGCTTGCTGATGAGATTGAAATCATTTATTTAGAAGGTAATCACGATTTTAATTTGGCTAAATTTTTTAAAAAAGTGAAGGTTTTTAGTATAAAACAACAGCCTTTGCTTTGCGAATTTCAAGATAAAACCTTAGTAAAATTAGCCCATGGGGATATTTTTTTAAAACCTTTTTTGCAATTTTGCTTAAAAAGTTTGAGAAATCATTATCTACTACTTTTTTTAAATTTTTTAAATGTTACTAGTAAAGAAAAAATTACTCAAAAAATTTTAAAAAATCAAAATAAAAAACAACTTATTAGAAAAATTCCTCAATTTGCTACTTTGGTAAAAGAGCGTATAAAACACTACAATGTAAAATTTATAATAGAAGGACATTATCATCAAGATGTATTTTTAGAATTTGAGGATACAAAATATTTAAATTTACCTACTTTTGCATATAAGGAAAGTTTTTTTGTAGTAAAATATGAACCAGAAATCAGATTTCACAAAATAGAACTTAAGGAGGCATAATGTTTGATGAGAATGTCGTTAAAACAGGTTCAAATGAAATGGAGCTTGTTGATTTTCGCATCTTTAAGCAAGGCCAAGATAAAGTCTATGAGGGAATTTATGGTGTAAATGTTTCTAAGGTTAGAGAAATCATAAAAATTCCTTTTTTGACTGAAATTCCAGGGGTGCCTGAGTATGTTGAAGGTATTTTTGATCTTCGTGGTGTGGTGATTCCTGTGATTAATCTAGCTAAATGGATGCAAATTCAAGAGCCAGAAATGACAAATATAAAACCTAGAGTTATTATTACTGAATTTAGTAATGTATTAATCGGTTTTATCGTACATGAGGCAAAAAGAATTCGTAGAATTAATTGGAAAAATATCGAGCCAGCTAATTTTGCTACAAGTGCAGGTAGTTTGGATAAAAGCAAAATAACAGGTGTAACTAGAATCGAGGGCGATGAGGTTTTACTTATCCTAGATTTAGAAAGTATAGTGCAAGAGCTTGGAATTTATACTCCACAAACTGATATTGAAGATGATAAGATTCAAAAAATCGAGGGTATAGCTTTAGCACTTGATGATAGTTCTACTGCAAGAAAACTTGTTAAAGATTTACTTAATAAAATCGGCTTAAAAGTTGTAGAAGCAAAAGATGGTGTTGAAGGTTTACAAAAACTTCAAGAACTATATGGAGCATATGGTGATGATTTAAATAAACATCTAAAAATCATCGTAAGTGATGTTGAAATGCCTCAAATGGATGGTTTCCACTTTGCAGCTAAAGTAAGAGAAGATGAGAGATTTAAAAATATTCCTATCGTGTTTAACTCTTCTTTATCAAATGAGTTTATGAGTGATAAAGGTGTTAAAGAAGCAGGTGGTGAGGGATATTTGGTTAAATTTAACGCAAGTGATTTCTTTGCTGAAATTTCTCGTGTTATTAAAAAACATGAAAAAGGTGAGGAGTAAAAATGGAAGATATTCAAGAAATACTTGAGGATTTTTTAGTTGAAGCCTTTGAACTAGTTGAGCAAATTGACCATGATTTGGTTGAATTAGAAGCAAATCCTGAAGACTTAGAACTATTAAATAGAATTTTCCGTGTTGCACATACTGTTAAAGGTTCATCAAGCTTTTTAAATTTTGATGTTTTAACAAAACTTACTCATCACATGGAAGATGTTTTAAATAAAGCAAGACATAATGAGCTTAAAATTACTCCTGAAGTAATGGATGTGGTTTTAGAGTCTATTGATATGATGAAAACCTTATTAAATTCTATTAGAGATAATGGAAATGATACAGCAATAGGGCTTGATATAGCTCCAATTTGTACAAGATTAACCGCTATTTCAGAGGGTGAAAGTTTAGAGTCTGTTGCACCGGCTAAAACTGAAGAGCCAAAAGAAGAAGTAAAAGAAGAGCCAAAGGCTGAAGAACCTGAAGTTGATGTAAATAAACTCAGCGATGATGAGGTTGAGGCTGAAATTGAAAGACTTTTAAAAGTAAGAAAAGCTGAAGACCAAGCAAGACGTGCTGAAAAGAAAAAAACACAAGAAGCTAATCCAGCTCCAAGTAAACCAGCTGCTCAAGCACAAAATGCAACTGCTGAGAAAAAAGTTCCTGCAGCAGGTGGTGGAAGCAGTGGTGCAAATATGGATCAAACCATTAGGGTTGAAGTAAAAAGACTTGATCATTTGATGAACTTAATTGGTGAGCTTGTTCTTGGTAAAAACCGCTTATTAAAAATTTATGATGATGTTGAAGAAAGATATGATGGGGAAAAATTCTTAGAAGAATTAAACCAAGTAGTATCGCAACTTAGCATTGTTACTACAGATATTCAATTAGCAGTTATGAAAACAAGAATGCAGCCTATTGCAAAAGTTTTCAACAAATTCCCAAGAGTTGTACGTGATTTGGGCCGTGAACTTGGTAAGCAAATGGAGCTTGAAATTTCAGGGGAAGAAACTGAACTTGATAAGTCTATTGTGGAAGAAATTGGCGATCCTATTATGCATATGATTAGAAACTCGTGTGATCATGGTATAGAAGATCCAGCAACACGTGTGGCTAATGGTAAACCAGAAAAAGGAACCGTTAATCTTAAAGCATACAATGAAGGAAACCACATTGTAGTGGAAATTGCTGATGATGGTAAAGGGCTTGATGCGGATGCTTTAAAATCAAAAGCTATAGAGAAAAACTTAATCACAGAGCGCGAAGCTGATCAAATGAGCGATAAAGAAGCGTTTGCATTGATTTTTAAACCAGGTTTTTCAACTGCTGCTAAGATTACTAATGTTTCAGGTCGTGGCGTTGGAATGGACGTTGTTAAAACTAATATTGAAAAACTAAATGGTGTGATTGAGATTGACAGTGAACTTGGTAAAGGCACTGTGATGAAGCTTAAAATCCCACTTACTTTAGCAATTATTCAATCATTGCTTGTAGGTACACAAGAAGAGTTTTATGCTATTCCTCTTGCAAGTGTTCTTGAGACGGTTAGAGTGCCAATTGATGATATTTATACCATTGAAGGTAAAAACGTACTTCGCTTAAGAGATGAGGTTTTATCTTTAGTAAGACTTTCAGATGTATTTGGTGTAAAACAAGTGCTTGAAAATACTGATCAAACTTACGTAGTTGTTATAGGTGTAGCAGAAAGTAAGCTTGGTATTATAGTAGATACTTTAGTAGGTCAAGAAGAAATCGTTATTAAGTCTATGGGTGAATATTTACAAAACATCCAAGGTATAGCAGGAGCGACGATTCGTGGTGATGGTAGAGTTACTTTGATTATTGATGTTGCTGCTATGATGGATATAGCTAAAGAGATCAAAGTAGATATTAAAGCACAAATTGAAGCGCAAGCTAAAAAAGTTGTGAAAGAAAAACCAAGTGATTATACAGTACTTATAGTGGATGATTCTAAGATGGATAGAAATATCATGCAAAAATCACTAGAACCACTAGGTGTGAGTATTATAGAAGCAACTAACGGCGTTGAGGCATTAAATACAATTAAATCAGGTGAGCATGATATTGATGCAGTGCTGATTGATATTGAAATGCCAAGAATGGATGGTTATACCTTAGCAGGTGAAATTAGAAAATATTCTAAATACAAAAACCTTCCACTTGTTGCGGTAACTTCAAGAACTAGTAAATCAGACCGTCTAAGAGGTGTGGAAGTAGGAATGACTGAGTATATTACTAAGCCTTACTCTCCAGAGTACTTAGAAAATGTAGTTAGAAAAAATTTAAAACTAGGATAAGAAGATGAATGATAAATTAAGCCAGGTTTTGCAAAAACAACAAGCGCAAATTGCAGAACCAGATGTGGATAAAGAAGAGGATATTATTCAGCTTGTTGGTTTTGTGGTAGGAGATGAGGAATATGCTATTCCTATTCTTAATATTCAAGAAATTATTAAACCTATAGAATATACTAGGGTTCCAAGTGTACCTGATTATGTTTTAGGTGTGTTTAATATGAGGGGTAATGTTATGCCTTTGATAGATCTTGCAAAAAGATTTAATCAAGGTAGCTCTAAAATGACACCTCAAACTAGATATATTGTTTTAAAAGGCGTAGCAAATGGAAATCAAACTCCTGCAGGTAATGCGGGTTTTGTGATAGATAGATTAACAGAGGCTATCAAAATTCACAGAAGCAGAATTGATCCGCCACCTGAAACTTTACTAAAAGAAAAAGGTATGATTTTTGGTATAGGTAAAAGAGAGGAAAATATTTTAACTATATTAAAAGCCGAAGCTTTATTAAAGCGTGAGTTTTAATGATAAAGCTTTGCGCCTTTGACTTTGACTCTACGCTAATGGATGGGGAAACCATCGACATTTTAGCACAAGAATATAATGTCGGTGATGCTGTTAAAAGTATCACCGATAAAGCAATGAATGGTGAGCTTGATTTTTTTGAAAGCTTAAGTGCTAGAGTAGCCTTGCTTGAAGGAATGCCAGTTGATCAAGTAAGAAAGTGCTGTGAAAATTTACCTTTGATGAATGGTGCTAAAGAATTATGCGAGTATTTAAAAAATAAAAACATAAAAATTATTGTTTTTAGCGGTGGATTTCATGAGGGAATTGACTTAATACAAAATAAACTTCATTTTGATTTTGGTTTTGCTAACTTTTTGCATAGTAAAAACGGTGTTTTAACAGGAAAAGTTGGTGGAGAAATTATGTTTAACAACTCAAAAGGTATTATACTACAAAGACTTAAGAAATTTTTAAATTTAAAAACAGAAGAGATTATGTGTGTGGGCGATGGAGCTAATGATATTTCTATGTTTAAAGAATGTGGATTAAAAATAGCTTTTTGTGCCAAAGAAATTTTAAAATCTCATGCAGATATTTGTATAGATAAAAAAGATTTAAAAGAAATAATAAAGGTAATACAATGAAAAAATTTTCACTATGGTGTGATTTTATAGAAAATGAATTTTTAGATCATGAATTTTTAGATTTAATTTACTCAAAAACAATCAACGGCGCTACTTCAAATCCTGCTATTTTTAAAAATGCGATTTTAAACTCAGCTATTTATAAAGAAAAAATCAAAAAATCAAATCTTAAAGATAAAAAAGCTTTATATGAGTATCTTGCGGTAGAAGATATAGCTAAGGCCGCAGATAAATTAGCTATTAATTATTATGAAAATAATGATGGTTTTATTAGTATTGAAATTGACCCGAGATTAAAAGATAATACTAGCTTATCTTTGGCTGAGGCAAAAAGATTATACACGCAAATTGCAAAAGAAAATGTGATGATGAAAATTCCTGCAACAGAAGCTTCTTATGAAGTAATGCAAGAATTAATGAAAAATGGTATTAGTGTAAATGCTACTTTGATTTTTGATTTTGAGCAAACTAAAAAATGCTTTGAAGCTTTAAATTTAGGTTTAAAAGAATTTAGAAAAAATAATATTGCAGCCAAAAAAGAACCTCAAGCCGTTATTAGTATTTTTGTAAGTCGTTTTGATAGATTATTAAATAATCAAGTTTTAGATAAAAATTATATAGGAATTCTCACTGCAACTAAGGCTTATAATTATATCATTAAACAAAATGAAGCAAATATTAGAGCCTTGTTTGCAAGCACGGGTGTTAAAGGTGATGATTTAGAAAAAGATTATTATATTAAAGAATTACTCTATGATAAAGCTATTAATACTGCACCATTAGATGCTATTAAGGCTTTTAAAGGTAAGCAAATCGTATTTAAAGAGCCTTTAAAAGATGAGTGTATAGAGAAAAAATTGAATGCAAATATTTCAAAAGATGCTTTAAGTAAAGCTTGTAAAGATTTGCTTGATGATGGTTTAGAGCAATTTTGCATAGCTTATGAAGATATTTTAAAATCTTTATAAACTTATTTAGCTATAATTAGCGTTTATTTTTTTAGAAAGGAAACAGATGTTAGAAGGTATCGTTAGAGAGAGTATCGGTAGAAAAGCTGCTAAAGCTTTAAAAAGAGATGGTTATCTAATCGCAAACATCTACGGAAAAGGATTAGAAAACATCAATGCTGCTTTTAAAGTAAATGAATTTATTAAAGAAGTACGCAAAAAAACTACTTTAGCTTTTGATGTAAAAGTAGCAGATAAAGTATTAAATGTTGTGGTAGTTGATTATCAAAAAGATCCTGTAACTGCAGAATTAAAACACGTAGATTTAAAAGTAGCACAAAAAGGTGTTATTTCTAAATATATGGTTCCCGTAAAAATCGTAGGAACAGCTATGGGTCTTAAAAATAAAGGTGTTTTAATCCAATCAAAAAGAAGATTGAAAGTAAAATGTGCAGCTGAAAACTTACCAAATTATTTTGAATTAGATGTAACTAAACTTGATGTTGGTGATGCACTTTTAATCCGCGATGTGGTTGTACCTGAGGGTGTAACTATGGTTGATGCTGATAGAGTAGCTGTAGTTGGCGTAGAAAAAGCAAGATAAAATGACCTTAGTCGTAGGACTTGGTAATATAGGAGAACAATACGCTCAAACCCGTCATAATGTAGGGTTTATGCTAATTGACTTAATTTTGAAAGACTTGCAAACAACAAAGCTTTCAAATGCTAAATTTAAAGGAGAGCTTTTTAAAAGCTCTTCTACTCTTTTTTTAAAACCTTCCACTTATATGAATTTATCCGGAGAAAGCGTAAAAGCTGTTAGTGAATATTATAAATGTGATAGAATTATTGTAATCCATGATGATATAGATTTAAATTTAGGTGCTTTGAAATTTAAAATAGGTGGATCAAGTGGTGGGCATAATGGACTTAAAAGTATAGATAATCTTTGTGGTAATGCTTATGAGAGAGTACGCATAGGAGTAGGAAAAGGACAAGATGTAATTTCTCATGTTTTGGGGAAATTTAAACAAGAAGAGCAAGAAAGCTTAACTAAGGTTTTAGAACATAGCAAAAAAGCCTTACTTGAGCTTTTAAATTCTGATATAGAAAAAATCGCTTCAAAATATTCTTTAAAAAGTTAAACGATGAGTATATTTTTTCGCTATATTTCATCTTTGTATTTAAAATCATTTTTTATTTTATTTTTTTCTTTGACTTTTTTCTTTGTAGCGATTGATTTTTTGCTAAATTTCAATAGACTGCCAAAAAGTGCAAATTTAGAGCTTTTATATATATTTTTCTTAACATGCTCAGCAGCTTCTTATATACTACCTTTAGCTATAGTCCTTGCTTTGGTTTTGTGTATTTTTAATATGATACGCTCGAATGAATTTGTTAGCTTATATGCTTTGGGTTTAAGTAAAAATCAAGTGATTTTTTATCCTTTTTTATGGGCTATGTTTTTTTGTTGTGTTTATGTAGGACTTAATTTTAGCTCCTTTGCTTATGCAGATGAATATAAAAGTAATATTCTTAAGCGTGGCGTTGTAGATAGAGAGGGTGGGGAAGTTTTGATTAAATATAATGATAAATTTATTTATATACAAAAAACAAGTTCTCAAACCCTATATAATGTAAAAATCTTTGATGTAAAAAATTTAGACATTCAAAGTATAATCCATGCAAAAACTGCTAAATTTAATGGAGATTCTTGGGATTTAAATGATGCTAAAGCTACTAATGTACCACAAAATTTGATTGTTTCAAAAGAGGGTTTAAGTATAGAAGAATTTAAAAATATTAAAGGTTTAGAAGACTTTTCTCCAAAAATTTTAGAAAGAATTTCTTTAGTAGAGAGTAATCCTTCTTATTCTATTTTAGACGCGCTAGAAAGTATGGCAATTTTTGCAAAACAAAATATTTCTACTAATACACTTAGAACAAGCTTGTATTCTTTGGTTCTTACACCATTTTTTGCGCCATTTTTAATGCTTATTGTGTATTATTATTTTCCTTTAACAGCAAGATTTTTTAATCTCGCGCTTTTAGCTTTTGTGTTTTTTGTGTGCATACTTTTGGTTTGGGGCTTGTTGTTTTTATTAACAAGATTGAGTGAAAATGAAATTTTATTTCCAGAGCTTGGTATAATGCTACCAGTATTTATTTTAATGAGTATAGGAAGTTTTTATTATTTTAAACACAAATAACTACAAGTGAGGTTTTTATGGATTATTTAAAACTAGCAAAAGAATATAACACACCATTTTATATTTATGATTTTGATAAAATCAAAGAGCGTTTTACAATGTTAAAAGATGCATTTAAAGCAAGAAAATCACAAATTTTTTATGCAGTTAAAGCAAATTCTAATTTAAGTGTTTTAAAACTTTTAGCTTCTTTAGATAGTGGGTTTGATTGTGTTAGCGCAGGCGAGATTTATAGAGCTTTAAAAGCAGGAGCTAAAAATTATAAAATTATTTTTAGCGGGGTAGGTAAAAGTGCTGATGAGTTAAAATATGCTTTAGAACAAAACATACTTTATGTAAATTTAGAAAGCTATGAAGAAATGCTTCTTTTGGAACAAATTGCTAAAGAAAATCAAAAGATAGCCCGTATAAGCATAAGAGTAAATCCAAATGTAGATGCTAAAACACATCCTTATATTTCTACAGGTTTGCATGAAAATAAATTTGGTGTAGATATAGAAAGTGCCAAAAAAATGTATCTTTATGCTAAAAACTCACAATTTTTAGAGCCAGTTGGTGTGCATTTTCACATAGGCTCTCAAATTCTTGATATAAGTAGTATTCATGAAGCTTCAGCGATTGTTGCAAAATTAGTAAAAGAACTTTTAACTTTGAAAATTAATATTAAATTCTTTGATATAGGTGGGGGTTTAGGAGTTTGTTATAAAGATGAACAAGAGCCAAATTTATATGATTATGCTCAAGGAATTTTAGCAAGTTTACAAGGTCTTGATGTGTGTATAGGTATGGAACCTGGTAGATTTTTAGTGGCAAATGCAGGTGAGTTTGTTACTAAAGTTCTATATGAAAAATTTAATGATAAAAAGCGTTTTGTGATTATTGATGGGGCGATGAATGATTTATTGCGTCCAAGTTTATATAGTGCTTATCATGAAATCAAGCTTTTGAGTGAAAATAAAGAAGAAAGCCTTTGTGATATTGTTGGTGGGGTTTGTGAGAGTGGAGATTTTTTAGCTAAAGATAGAAAGCTAGCTAAAACAAAAGCAGGAGATTTGATCATAGTTAAAAGCGCAGGTGCATATGGTTTTAGCATGAGTAGTAATTACAATACTCGTAATAGAGTATGTGAGCTAGCTTGTGAAAATGGCAAGGTAAGAATGATTAGAAAAAGAGAAAGTTATGAGGATCAAATTGCTTTAGAGCTTGATTTTTTAAAGGATTAAAATGTTGTTTTTAGATGTGCAAGGAACTTTGATTTCAGATTATGATAAAAGTCCTATAAATGGTGCTTTAGAACTCATTAAATCTTTAAATAAAGAAAAAATTCCTTATGTGATTATTACTAATAATACCAAAAAATTAGATTTTTTAAATTATTTGCAAAATTTGGGTTTTGAAATTAATGAAAAAGTTTATATTGATCCTTTTTGTGTTTTAAAAGATCATTTAAAGCCTTGTAAAATAGCAGCTTTTGGAGCAAAAGAATTTTTAGATTCACTTCAAGAGTTAGGTTATGAGCTTGATTATAAAAATCCAAAAGCATTTTTACTGGCAAGTTATGATGATTTTAAATTTCAAGATTTTGCTAGTATGATAGAGTATCTTAAAAATGGTGTGCAAGCTATAGCAATGCATGAAAGTAGTATTTATAAGAAAAACTCAAGGCTTTATCCAGGTGTTGGAAGTATTATGTCTATGCTTAAAAATGCATGCGAGTTTGATTATAAAGTGATAGGAAAACCTAGTAAGGCTTTTTATGAAAGTGCTTTAAATTTATTAAAACAACAAGATTGTAATGTGAATTTTGAAAAGACTTTGATTATTAGTGATGATTTTAAAGGCGATTTGCTTGGTGCTTATGAGCTTGGTATGCAAACAGGCTTAGTTTTAAGCGGTAAAATTTCTAACACTCAAGGTCTTGATACAACTAAACTTAATTTTGTATATGATAGTATTAAGGATTACTACATATCGAGGTTTAAATGAAAGAGATAGAAAAATTACGCAATAAAATCGATACCATTGATGATAAAATTTTGGCTTTGCTTAATGAAAGAATGCTTCATGTTAAAGATATAGGAGTTATTAAGCAAAATTTAGGTGGAAGTATTTATAGACCTGAGCGTGAAAGAGCTATTATAAATAGACTTAAAAATTATAATCATGGTTTATTAGATCAAAATGCAATCGAAGCAATTTACCAAGAAATTTTTGCTGTATCAAGAAATTTAGAAATGCCCCAAAGCATAGCTTATTTAGGACCTGAGGGAAGCTATACGCATCAAGTAGCAAGAACGCGTTTTGGTACTATGAGTCGTTATACTCCACTTGCAAATATAGAAGATGTTTTTAAAGAATTAGCTCACAAAGAAGCAAAATATGGAGTAGTACCTATAGAAAATAATACAGCAGGTGCAGTGGGTGTGACGCTTGATTGTCTTGGAAAATATGAAGATGTAAAGATTTTTGCTGAAATTTATATGGACATTCATCATTCTTTTGTAAGTATGAGTGAAAATTTAAAAGATATTAAACGCATATATTCTCATCCACAAGGCTATAATCAATGTAGAAATTTTTTAGAAAGTCATGATTTAAGCGAAGTGGAATTTGTAGCAAGTAAATCCACAGCTCATGCAGCTTACTTAGCTTCGCAAGACGTTACTTCAGCTGCGATTTGCTCTAAAATTGCAGCAAAACTTTATAATGTGCCTATATTATTTGAAACGATTGAGGATAATTTGGCAAATCGCACTAGGTTTTTGATTTTAAGTGATATAAAAATACCTCAAATGCCTCATTGTAAAACTTCTATTTTAGCACTTGCTGCACATAAACCAGGTGGGCTTAGTGATTTATTATATGAGTTTAAAAAAGAGGGGATAAATTTAACAAAACTTGAATCACGCCCTATAAAAACAAGAGAATTTGTACATAGTTTTTATATAGATTTTGAAGGACATATTGATGATGAAAATGTCCAAAGAGTATTAAAAAAAGCTGATCATATAAAATGGCTTGGATCGTATTTATCAGGAGAAAGTAATGAAATTTAATCCTTTTTTAGAAGCTATTAAAACTTATGAAAGTGGCAAGGATATGGATTTAATTGCTAAAGAATATGGTTTAAAAGAAGTTATTAAACTAGCGAGTAATGAAAATCCTTATGGTACAAGCAAAAAAGCTAAAGAAGCCATTATAAATAATGCGCATTTAGCTCATTTGTATCCTGATGATACTATGAGTGAATTAAAACAAGCTTTAGCACAAAAATATGATATTTTAAAAGAAAATCTCATCATAGGTAGTGGGAGTGATCAAATCATAGAATATATAGTGCATGCAAAACTTGATCATTCTAAGGCTTATTTGCAATGCGGGGTTAGCTTTGCTATGTATGAAATTTATGCAAAACAACTAGGAGTTAAGGTTTATAAAACTCCAAGCTTAACCCATGATTTAAATGAGTTGTATGAGTTATATCAAAAGCATAAAAATGAAATCAAAGTAATCTTTTTATGCTTGCCTAATAATCCTTTAGGTGAGTGTTTAGACGCAAGTGAGGTTTTTGAGTTTTTAGAAAAAATTGATGAGGATTGTTTGGTAGCCATTGATGGAGCTTATAATGAATTTGCTTCATTTAAAGATAGCAAAAAACATATCAATCCTAAGGAATTAATCCATAAATTTCAAAATGCAGTATATCTAGGAACCTTTTCTAAGCTTTATGGTTTGGGTGGCATGAGAGTAGGTTATGGTATAGCTTGCAAGGAAATTATTAATGCGTTTTATAAATTAAGAGCACCTTTTAATGTGACTAATTTGAGTTTAAAAGCTGCTGTTGCTGTGTTAGATGATGATGAGTTTGTGCAAAAAACTTTGGAAAATAATTTTTCACAAATGAAACTTTATGAAGATTTTGCTAAAAATTATAAAATTCGATACATTCCAAGCTATACAAATTTTATTACTTATTTTTTTGATGAAAAAAATAGCACAGATTTATCTGAAAAACTGCTTAAAAACGGTATAATAATAAGGAATTTACAAAGTTATGGTTTAAATGCTGTGCGTATAAGTATAGGTACAGAGTATGAAAATTCAAGGTTTTTTGAAGAGTTTTCTAAAAATTTTTAGTTTGTAGGAAATAAATGGATTATAAAACTATACTGCACCAAGTAGGTCAGCTTTATCAAAATTTAAGTTTAAGACAGCGTATTATCATTGCTGCTTCTATTGTTGTTGTAGTTGGATTTTTAGTATTTTTAACCCTTTTTAGAAGTGGTTCTACAGTAGCTAGTGAGGCTGGATATTCAGTATTATTCGAAAATGCTAATACTAGTGATTCGGCGATGATAGTAACGCAACTTGAAAAAAGTGGAGTTCCTTATATTTTGCGTAATGAAGGAACGATTTTAGTTCCTAATGAACAAGTATATAAACAGCGTTTGGCTATTGCTTCTGCAGGGTTATTGCCAAAAGATAATAAAGTAGGTTTTGAGCTTTTTGATAAACAAGAATTTGGCGCAACAGAAGCTGAGCAAAAGGTAAAATACCAAAGAGCATTAGAAGGTGAACTTGCTAGAACAATTGAAAGTTTAGAGCCTATTCATAGCGCCACAGTGCATATTGCTTTTGCTAAAGATACACTTTTTACTCAACAACAAGTCCCACCAACTGCTTCAGTAGCTTTGACGATAAAAGAAGGCTTAAAGCTTAATAAAAAGCAAATTATGGGGATTAAAAACTTAATTGCTTCTTCAGTGACAAAACTTACCCCTGAAAATGTAAAAATCATGGATCAAAAAGGTATTCCTTTAGATGATGAGGGTGCTTTTGAGAGTGATTTAATCGCTGCTCAAATTAAATATAAAAGAGATCAAGAATATGAATTAGAGCAAAAAATTGTTGCTTCTATTGCTCCATTTGCGGGTGGTTATGATAGAGTAGTGGCAAAGGTTAGTATTGATTATGATTTTTCTAAAGAAGAATCACAAAGTGAAGTATATGATCCAAACACAGTCGTGCGTAGTGAGCAAACTTTAGAAGAACATAGAGAAGGCTATAAAGATAAAGAAATTCAAGGTGTGCCAGGTGCTGTTTCAAATATCGGTCCTGTAGAAGGTTTAGATGATAAAGGTGCACGCGAGGTTTATACTAAAAACCAAACTACAACTAATAATGAAATTTCTAAAAAAATTACCAATACCACTAAGCAATTTGCAACCGTTAAAAGAATTTCTGCGGCCGTTGTAGTAGATGGAAAATACAAAGTAATTACTGATGATCAGGGAAATATTACTAATGAATATATTCCTTTGAGCGATAAAGAAATTCAAGCTATTGAAAATCTCACTAAAGGCGCTATAGGTTTTAATCTTGCTAGAGGTGATGCGGTTGAAGTAAATAATTTGGAATTTCATAGAACAGCTAAAGTTGAAAATAAGGTTCAAACTTTCTATTCAAGATTTGTTGAGCCATTTATCCCGCCTGTTAAGTATGTCTTTGCTGCGATTTTACTTTTCATCTTTTATAAAAAAGTTATTGTGCCATTTTCACAAAAAATGCTTGCAGATATTAAGCTTGAAGAAGAGATGGAAGGAAAAGACGGGCAAATCATTGACGAGGCTGAAGATGCTATTGAAAAATTCAACGCAGCACGTAAGAAAGTTGAAGAACAACTTGGCTTTGGGGATAATTTTGATGAAGATGCGCTTCAATATGATGTCTTGCTCGAAAAATTAAGAGCAGTGGCTAATGAAAAAGGTGAAGAAGTGGCATTATTGTTACAAAAACTTGTTGAAAATGAAGCTGAATTTGGTGAGAAGGATATCTGATGATAAAGCTTAGTGAAGAACAAAAAATGGTCTATGATGACCTTTCTATGCCAGAAAAGGTCGCAATTTTTTTAATCCAACTTGGAGAAGATGTAACGACAGTTTTATTTTCTCATATGGATATTAATGTCATCACTGAAATTTCTCGCTATATCGCTTTAGCAAAAAATGTTGACAAACCAGTTGCTACTGCAGTTTTAGAAGAATTTTATACTTTATTACAATCAAACCAATATCTAAAAAGTGGCGGTTTGGAATATGCAAAAGAAATTTTATTTAGAACTTTTGGTCCTGAAATTGCCAATAAAATTTTGGAAAAACTTACCAAAAGTATGGAAAATAACCAAAATTTTGCTTATCTTTCTCAAATCAAACCACAACAGCTTGCTGACTTTATCATTAAAGAGCACCCTCAAACTATAGCTTTGATTTTAGCTCATATGGATACTACTCAAGCTGCTGAAACTTTGGAGTATTTTAGTGATGAATTAAGGGCTGAGGTTGTAATAAGAATGGCAAATCTTGGGGATATTTCACCTTCAATTATCAAAAGAGTATCTGCTGTACTTGAAAGTAAACTTGAAAGTCTTACTTCTTATAAAGTTGAAGTGGGTGGTCCAAGAGCGGTTGCTGAAGTGCTTAATCGCTTGGGTCAAAAAGCATCCAAAACAACACTTTCTTATATTGAGCAAAGTGATGAAAAACTTGCTACAACCATTAAAGATTTAATGTTTACTTTTGATGATATTTCTCAGCTTAGTACTAATGCGATTAGAGAAGTTTTAAAAGCTGCTGATAAACGTGATTTGATGATAGGTTTAAAGGGTGCAAGTGAGGATTTAAAACAAAAATTTATGGCAAATATGTCAACGCGTGCTGCTGAAGCTTTTGTAGAAGAAATGGGCTTTTTGGGTGCTGTACGTGTAAAAGATGTTGAAGAGGCTCAAAGAAAAGTTGTAGAAGTGGTGCAAAAACTTGCAGAACAAGGTCTTATCCAAGTGGGTGAGGCCGATGAGATGATAGAGTAAGATTATGGCTAAATTAACTAATGTAATTTCACCTGAAAACATTTCTGCTCATGTAGTTGAGGGATATCATTTTAAAGTTATGAGTGAAATGTCTTCTAATGAAGAGCAAAAACAAGAAGAAACTCAAACTATAAATCAAACTCCTCTGGCTCAAAATGCTACTCAGCAAGCAGTGGAAAATCAAACAGTAGAAACTACCCCACAAGTCCCACAACCACAAATCCAACCTGATTTTGTAGAAGATTTGCTTAAAAAAACTGATGAAATGTCAGGAAATATTATTAAATTACAAATGCAAATAGAAAGCCAAGAGGCTGAATTTAACAATCGCTTAAATACAGAATTAGAACATGCAAAAGAAAAATTTACCAAAGAAGGTTATGAGCAAGCTCAAAAAAATTTTGAAAGTGAATTAGAAGCTTTAAAAGAAAAATACTTAAAAAGTGTAGAAAAACTTGAAAATACAGTGCAAAATTTAAATGAGTTTTTATCTAAAAATGAAAAAGAATTAGCCGATACAGCTGTAATTATCGCAAAAGAAGTGATTGCAAAAGAACTTGAGGAAAATTCCTCACTTATAGCATTAAATTTAGCAAAAGAGCTTATGAATGAGCTTAAAAATGCTACTAAAATAGAATTAAAACTTAGCCCTGATGATTTTGAATATGTAAAATCACATTTAGAACAAGAGCAAAGTAATATCAAATTTAGTCTTGATGATGCGATTAATAAGGGGAGTATTTTAATATTAAGTGATGCAGGCAATATAGAATCAAACCTTAATAATCGTTTGCAAAAAATCAAAAATATGGTTAATGAATGATAGACTTAAATAACTTAAATATTAAAAATATGCAAATTAAAGAGTTAGAAAATTTAGCTAACAATTTGCGTGAAGTTATCATAGATACAGTGAGTAAAAATGGCGGACATTTAAGTTCAAATTTGGGTGTAGTTGAGCTTAGTATAGCTATGCATTATGTTTTTGATGTAAAAAAAGATCCTTTTATTTTTGATGTTTCACACCAATCTTATCCACACAAGCTTTTAAGTGGTAAAATAAATAATTTTCATACTCTAAGACAGTTTGATGGTTTAAGTGGTTATACAAAGCCTGATGAGGGAGATTATTTTGTAGCAGGACATTCAAGCACTTCTATATCTTTAGCAGTTGGAGCTTGTAAGGCTATAAGATTAAAAGATGAAGATCGTTTGCCTGTTGTATTAATAGGTGATGGAGCGCTAAGTGCGGGTATGGCTTATGAAGCTTTAAATGAGCTTGGTGATAGAGAATACCCTTGCGTGATCATTTTAAATGATAATGAAATGAGTATTTCAAGGCCAATTGGAGCTATTTCAAAATACCTTTCTCAGGCAATGGCAACGCAGTTTTATCAAAAATTTAAAAAACGCATAGAAAATCTTTTAGAATACTTTCCTCAAGGCGCTTCTTATATGGCAAAGCGTTTTGAAGAGGGCTTAAGACTTATCACACCTGGACTTTTGTTTGAAGAATTAGGACTTGAGTATATTGGTCCCATTGATGGACATAATTTAAATGAGGTTATTAATGCGCTCAATCAAGCAAAAGCTATGAAAAAACCTTGCGTTGTGCATGCGCAAACTATCAAAGGCAAGGGTTATGCATTAGCCGAGGGAAAAAATGCTAAATGGCATGGAGTAGGTGCTTTTGATAGAAGTAGCGGGGAGAGTTTAAAGGCAAATATAAGTAAAAAAAGCGCCACAGAAATTTTTTCAAATACCCTATTGAATTTAGCTCAAAAATATGAAAATATAGTGGGTGTAACTGCTGCTATGCCAAGTGGTACTGGACTTGATAAATTAATAGAAAAATATCCTGAACGTTTTTGGGATGTCGCAATTGCAGAACAACATGCAGTTACTTCTATGGCGGCTATGGCAAAAGAAGGTTTTAAACCTTTTATAGCAATTTATAGTACTTTTATGCAAAGAGCTTATGATCAAGTAATTCATGATTGTGCTATTATGAATTTAAATGTAGTTATAGCTATGGATAGAGCAGGAATTGTAGGAGAAGATGGAGAAACTCATCAGGGTGTTTTTGATATTAGCTTTTTAAGTGCTATACCAAATATTACTCTAGCAGCTCCAAGAGATGAGGCTATGATGGAAAATATTATGGAATATGCATATTTTCATCAAGGTGTTTTTGCTTTTCGCTATCCTAGGGGTAATTTTTTATTAAATGATGATTTTAATCCATGTGAGATAAAACTTGCTAAAGCTCAAATTTTATCTAAAGTACAAAGCGATAAAGTATTTTTAGGTTTTGGTCAAGGTGTGGCTAAAGCAAAACTAGCTTTAGATAAACTTGGATTAGATTATGCGAGCTTAATAGATTTGATTTTTGCAAAGCCTTTAGATGAAGAGCTTTTAAAAGAGTTGGCAAAAGATACAAAAACTTGGTTTGTTTTTTCAGATAGTGCTAAAATAGGTGGAGTGGGAAGTTTGATTACAAATTTTTTACAAAAAGAAAATCTTTATCATATAAAACTAGTAAGTTTTGAATTTGAAGATCAATTTATAGCCCATGGCAAAACAAGTGAAGTGGAAAAATTTTTAGAGCTTGATATTGATTCATTGTGTCAAAAAATTAAAATTTATTAAAAGATAAAAAATATCTTTTAATATAATCATTTTTTTATAAAAAAAGAGTTATACTATAAGTAAAAATATTTGGAGAATAGACTATGGAACTTATTCAAATGCTTAAAAACTGTGATTTAAAAGCTACTCCACAAAGACTTTGTATTTTAAAAATTTTAAAACGCCACGAGCATCCTAATATAGAATCTTTGTATGAAAGTATTAAAGAAGAATATCCTTCTATCTCATTAGCTACGGTATATAAAAATTTAAATACCTTAAAAGAACAAGGTTTGGTAGTAGAAATTAATACTCCAAATCAAAAAACTTGTTATGACATTTATGAATATCCACATATTCATGTAATTTGTAGTAAATGCAATCACATAGAAGATGTGCGCTATGAAGATAGTGGGATTAATAAATACCAAGAAGATCTTGAGAAAAAGATTGGTAATATTATTGACTATCTTGGCGTGTTTGCTTATGTGAATGGTTGTAAATTTTGCAAGTAAAATGATTTGTGAAATACAAAGACGCTTTTTAATTGAAAATGATGATTATATCAAAATTTTAAAAGAAGAAAAACTTGCTTATTCTAAGGATAAAATACGTGTATTTTTTACACGTATAAATCCTTTTTGTGATATCAAATATAAAAAAATCAATCAAGATTATTATCAATTTACATTTTATAAATTACATGATATTTTAGATAAAAAAACTCATAAAATATCTAAAAAAGAATTTAAACATCAAAAAAGTAAAAATGCTATAACCAATATAATAAAAAAAACAAGAATTAGTTTTGAGCTTGATAATACCCAATTTTTCCTTTATAAATTTAAAAACAATTTAAAAAATTTGGTCATTTTAAAAGTGATTTTTTCCACCGTTGAAGAAGCAAAGCGGTTTGATTTACCTCATTTTTTTAAAAATTATAAAGAAATTACAGATGATGAGAATTTTTATAGTAAAAATTTAGCATTATATGGGGATCTTTCTAAAGTTTTTGATAGTGCTAGATGTATTAAAATTTTAGATAAACAAAAAGATATTAACTTGCATTTTCCAAATCAAATTCAAAGTTTTTCAGCTGGTAAAATTTTACTTTTCGTTCTTTTAAAAAACTTAAAAAATGACAGATTAAATTTTTTAAAAAATTCAAGTGAAAAAAACTTGGAACAATGTTTTATAAGCCTTAAGCAAATTTGTTTTTGTCTTGATGTTTTTGATACTCTTTTTGAAAAAAATATTCAAAATAAGCTAAAACAACAATTTTCATTTTTGATAAATCAAATTAATATGAAAAAATACCATGAGTTTGAACTAGAAAAATATATTTTTATTTTAAGCGATGAAAAAATTAATGATATTTTTCTTGATGTGGATTTTATTTTAAAAAATGATTATGAATTTTATCAAGGAAAAAATCAAATTTTAAAGTCTTTAATAGCTTTTAAACTAAGAAAAGAATTAGTTTTTTTAAAGAAAAAAATTGTAAAATCTCAAACAAATCTTGAAGAAGAATTAGAAAAAATAAAATTTTTATTATGCTATTTTGCAACTATGTTTGAAGAAAAAAGCATTAAAAAGTTGAAAAATTATTTTAAATATAATCATTTAGACCAAAATTCTTATGATGAAAATATAATAAAACAAATTGCAAAAAGCATCAAAAAATTAAAAATATATAGTTAGGAAAAACATGCAAAAACAAGAAAAAATAGTTAAAATGTTTGATGATATAGCACCAACTTATGATAAGGCTAATAGAATTTTAAGTTTTGGAAGTGATGTGAGTTGGAGAAAAAAAGCTTGTTTGGATGTTTTTAAATTTTCTAATAATGAACTTGATATTATCGATGTAGCTTGTGGTACGGGCGATATGATTATAGAATGGCAAAATCAAGCCTTAAAAGCAAATAAAAACATTACGAGTATAAAAGGGGTTGATCCAAGTGCGGGCATGCTTGAAGTAGCTAAGAAAAAAATTCCTGAAGCAACTTTTGTCCAAGCAAAAGCACAAGAGCTTCCACTTGAAAATGAAAGTGCAGACATCATAAGTATAAGTTATGGCATACGCAATGTGGTAGATAGAAAAGAAGCTATAAAAGAATTTGCAAGAGTGTTAAAAAAGGATGGGATTTTACTTGTACTTGAATTTACCAAAAGAGAGCAGGGTGGTTTTATAGCTGCTTGTAGAGATTTTTACTTAAAAAATATTTTGCCAAAAGTGGGTGGATTTATTAGTAAAAATTATAGCGCTTATGAGTATTTACCAAATTCTATAGAAGATTTTTTAAGCAAAGAAGAATTTATCAAAGAATTGAGTGGGCATTTTGAAATGCTAGAGTATAAAAGCTTTAGTTTTGGTGTTTGTTCTATGTTTATTGCAAGAAAAAAATGAAAGTTTCAGAACTTAATTTAAAGGCTAAAAGTTTATTAGAATTTCATCTTGATGATATAGAGCTTAGTGGGGAAATTTCTAAAATTACCATTCATAGTTCAGGGCATTGGTATTTTGATTTAAAAGATGAAAAATCAAGCATAGCTTGCGTGATGTTTAAAGGTTTTAATCAATTTGTTCAAGCTAAACCTAAGGTTGGTGATATGCTTGATCTTAGAGGTTATGTGAGTTTATATGAAGCAAGTGGTAGGTATCAATTTATCGCTAAAAGTATGCAAAAAACAAGCCTTGGAGATTTAGAAGCTAAATTTTTAGCTTTAAAAGAAAAGCTTGAAAAAGAAGGTTTGTTTGATACAAATGCTAAAAAAAGCATTGTTAAATTTCCTAAAAAAATAGGCATAATCACTTCTTTTACTTCAGCAGCTTTGCAAGATATGTTAAAGTTAATTTCACAAAAGGAATACAATCTTTGTAAAATAACTATTTTTAATGCCCTTACCCAAGGACAAAGCGCTCCAAATTCTTTGATAAATGCTTTAAAAAAAGCTGATGAGTATAATTTAGATGCGATTATTTTAGCAAGAGGCGGTGGAAGTAGAGAGGATTTATTTTGTTTTAATGATGAAGAACTTGCAAGATGTATTTTTTCTTTAAAAACGCCTATCGTTTCTGCTATTGGACATGAGATTGATTATGTTATTAGTGATTTTGTAGCAGATTTAAGAGCACCAACTCCAAGTGCAGCTATTGATATGATTTTTCCAAATAAACCCAGCTTAGAACAAGGACTTGATGAGCTTGCTATACGTTTTAAAAATCAAATGCTAAACCATCTTAAGTTTTATCAAAATAAAATCGATCATTTGCAAAATTTAGCCAAAGCGAAATCTTTAGAAAATGCTTTTTTTCTTAGAAAACAAAAGCTTGATTTTTTACAAAGTCAACTAAAGAGCGTTTTAAATTTAAAATTATTAAACTATGAAAATAAACTTAATAATTTTGAAGAGCTTTTAACTCAGCATAAAAATTTCTTTGATAAAAGTAAAAATTTGATAAATTTACAAAAAGATGGCAAAAATATCTCTCTTGAAAAACTAAAAAAAGGAGATATTATAAAACTTTGCTCAATAAATGAGAGTAAAGAAGCTCAAATACTATAAAAAGGAGACAAAATGAGAGTAATGAATTTTAGCGCAGGTCCTTCAAATCTGCCTGATGAGGTTTTAAAAGAGGCACAGGAGCATTTGTTTGATTATCATGGTAAAGGCTTTTCTATTATGGAAGTTTCTCATCGTGGAAAGGTTTTTGAAGAAGTGCATTTTGAAGCTATTAAAATGGCAAAAGAGCTTTATGGTGTAAATGATGATTATGAAGTGCTTTTAATGCAAGGTGGAGCTAGTTTGCAATTTGCTATGATACCTATGAATTTATATATGGGTGGAGTTTGTGAATTTGCCAATACTGGTGTTTGGACTAAAAAAGCTATTAAAGAGGCTGAAATTTTAGGAGTAAATACAAAAATAGTAGCAAGTAGCCAAGAAAGTGAGTTTGATCATATCCCACAATTTGAATTTAGCGATAATGCAGATTATGCCTATATATGCTCTAATAATACCATTTATGGAACTCAGTATAAAAGCTATCCAAAGACTAAAAGTCCTTTGATAATTGATGCTTCTAGTGATTTTTTCTCTAAAAAGATAGATTTTTCTAATGTCGCTATGCTTTTTGGTGGAGTGCAAAAAAATGCAGGAATTTCAGGGCTTGCTTGTGCATTTATCCGCAAAGATATGATAGAGCGTAGTAAAAACAAAAATATACCTAGTATGTTAAAATATAGCGTTTATGCTGAAAATAATTCTTTATTTAATACACCTGCAACCTTTGCTATATATATGTTTAATCTTGAAATGAAATGGCTTTTAAATCAAGGTGGCTTAGATAAAATCAATGAGCAAAACATACAAAAGGCTAAAATTTTATACGATGTGATTGATGAGAGTAATGGTTTTTATAAAGGTCATGCCAAAAAAGAAGATAGATCGCTAATGAATGTTAGTTTTAACATAGCTTGTGATAAAAACTTAGAGCCAATTTTTGTAAAAGAAGCTGAAGAAAATGGTATGATAGGTCTTAAAGGGCATAAAATTTTAGGTGGAATTCGCGCTAGTATTTATAATTCTATCAGCATTGAAAAGGTTCAAAAGTTAAGTGAATTTATGAAAGATTTTGCTAAAAAACATGCTTGATTTGATAAAAAGAGGATTTTTATGAATAATGACAAAATAAGTATCATTGGTGCTAAAGAGAATAATCTTAAAAATATCAACCTAGAAATTCCTAAAAATAAGCTTATAGTTTTTACAGGACTTAGTGGAAGTGGTAAATCAACTTTAGCTTTTGGTACGCTTTATGCAGAAGGACAACGTCGCTATATTGAAAGTTTAAGTGCTTATGCAAGGCAGTTTTTAGATAAAGTTGGTAAACCAAATGTTGATAAAATAGAAGGTTTAACTCCTGCTATTGCTATTGATCAAAAAACAACTTCTAAAAATCCTCGATCAACTGTTGGGACTATTACTGAAATTTATGATTATCTAAGACTTTTATATGCAAGGATTGGCTCACAACATTGTCATCAATGTGGCCAAAAAATTTCATCTATGAGTGCAGCAGATATCGTAGGTGAAATCTTAAAGCTTCCAAAAGGAGCTAAAATCATCATTTATGCGCCGTTGATTAAAGAAAAAAAGGGAACTTTTGCAGATCTTTTGGAAAATTTAGTCGCAAAAGGCTATGTTAGAGCACAAATTGATGGAGTTTTAACGCGTCTTGATGAGGATATTGAGCTTGCTAAAACCAAAAAACATACAATAAAACTTGTAATAGATAGACTCCAAGTACAAGATGATATGTTAGCAAGACTTGCAAGCGATATAGAAAAAGGGCTTAGTGAGAGCTTTGGTGAAGTGGAAATTGAAGTTTTAAATAATGAAGAATTAAATATACCTAGGCATTTTCATTATAGTGAGCATAATGCTTGTTTTGATTGTAAAATTTCCTTTCCTTTGCTTGAGCCTTTGAGTTTTTCTTTTAATTCTCCAAAAGGCGCTTGTCCAAGTTGTGATGGTCTTGGTATAAGATATACGCTAGATATGAAAAAACTTATCAATGAAGAATTAAGTTTAGAAGCAGGAGCTATAAAGCTTTTATATGGGTTTAATAAAAGTTATTATTATAAGTTTTTAATGGCCTTTTGTGAGCAAAATGCTATAAGGGTAAAAATTCCATACAATGAGCTAAGCGAAGAAGAAAAGCGCCTAGTGCTTTATGGTAATGCCAAGGAAATTAACTTTTTATGGAAAAGACATCGCTTAAATCGCAAATTTGAAGGTGCGGTTAAATATGCCTATGAAATGCTAAAAGATGAAAAAGATTTAAGCGAGTATATGAGCGAAAAAACTTGCAAAGATTGCAATGGCCATCGTTTAAGAGTTGAGAGTTTAGCTGTAAAAGTAGCTGAGAAAAATTTGGGTGAAATTTTAGATATGAGTATAGAAAATACCACTGCATTTTTTTTAAAAGAAGCTAATTTTGCATATTTGAGTGAGCAAGAAAGATTGATAGCTAAGCCTATTTTTAAAGAAATTAATGAAAGATTGTTTTTTCTTTATGATGTAGGACTTGGGTATTTATCCTTAGGGCGTGATGCAAGAACCATTAGCGGGGGTGAAGCTCAAAGAATTCGTATAGCATCTCAAATTGGTAGTGGTTTAAGTGGAGTGATGTATGTTTTAGACGAGCCTAGCATTGGTTTGCATGAGCGAGATACAGCAAAACTCATTAAAACTTTAAGAAATCTTCAGCAAAAGGGTAATACTTTAATCGTGGTTGAGCATGATAAAATGACTATAGAAGAAGCAGATTTTATCGTAGATATTGGTCCAAATGCTGGTAAATTTGGTGGTGAGGTTGTATTTAGTGGAACTTATAAAGAATTGTTAAAAAGCAAAAGCCAAACCGCCCTTTATATGAGTGGCAAAAAGCAAATTGCTCATCAAAAAAATAGAGAACAAAAAGATTTTATTAGTTTAAAAGATGTGAGTATTAATAATATTCAAAATTTAAGTGTAGATTTTCCATTACGCAATCTTGTAGCAATTACAGGCGTTTCAGGAAGTGGTAAAAGCTCATTAATTTTACAAACTTTACTTCCATTTGCAAAAGAAGAGCTTAACCGCGCTAAAAAAGTTAAAAAACTAAGTGGGGCTAAAATAGAAGGTTTAGAAAAACTTGATAAGGTGATTTATCTTGATCAAAGTCCTATAGGAAGGACTCCACGTTCAAATCCTGCTACTTACACAGGTGCTATGGATGAAATTCGTAATCTTTTTGCAGCTACCAAAGAAGCTAAAATGCGAGGATATAAAGCAGGGCGTTTTTCTTTTAATGTTAAAGGTGGAAGATGTGAAAAGTGTAGCGGCGATGGTGAGATTAAAATCGAAATGCACTTTTTGCCTGATGTGATGGTAACTTGTGATGTTTGTAATGGTAAAAGATATAATGATGCAACTTTAGAGATTAAATATAAAGGCAAAAGCATAGCTGATGTTTTAAATATGAGTATTATTGAAGCAAGCGAGTTTTTTACTTCTGTGCCAAAGATAAAACAAAAGCTTGATACTTTGGTAAAAGTTGGGCTTGATTATCTTACCTTGGGACAAAATGCAACTACTTTAAGTGGCGGGGAGGCTCAGCGTATTAAGCTAGCTAAAGAATTAAGCAGAAGCGATACAGGAAAAACTCTTTATATTTTAGATGAACCTACAACAGGACTTCATTTTGAAGATGTTAATAAGCTTATTTTGGTTTTGCAACATTTAGTTGATCTTAGAAATAGTGTGTTTGTAATAGAGCATAATTTAGATGTGATTAAAAATGCTGATTATATCATCGATATGGGACCTGAAGGTGGGGTTAAAGGTGGTAAGGTTATAGCTAAAGGTAGCGTGGAAGAGCTTGCTAAGAATCATGAAAAAAGTGGTTCTTATACGGGGTATTATCTAAATTTAGAGCTAAAAAGCACAAAAAAATAAATTGGTTGAAGTTATCCTTCAACCATAAATTTCACCTTTTTTATACTCATAAATACTTTGCATATCTTTATCTCCTCTTCCTGAAAGATTTACAACTATCACACTTTTTTTCTTTAAAGTCGGACAAAGTTTTTCTAGATAAGCTAATGCATGTGAGCTTTCAATGGCAGGTATAATGCCTTCTTCTTTACATAATAATTTTAAAGCATTAATGCACTCATCATCACTAATAGCATGATAACTTGCTCTTTTACTTTCTTGTAAATATGCGTGCAAAGGACCTATGCCAGGGTAATCAAGCCCAGCAGAGATGCTAAAAGTATGAGCAATATTGCCTTTATCATCTTGTAAAACCTTAGTTTTCATACCATGGATAATACCCTCTTTACCTTTAGTAAGTGTAGCTGCATGATAAGGTGTATCTTTTCCTAAACCTGCTGCTTCAACACCTATGAGCTTAACTTTTTCATCTTTTAAAAATGCATGAAAAATTCCAGCAGCATTGCTACCACCTCCAGCTGCTGCTATGATGTAATCTACTTTTTTATTTAATTTTCTAAGTTGCATTTTGCATTCTTTACCTATAATACTTTGAAAATGCGTAACAATTTGCGGATAAGGATAAGGCCCTACCACACTCCCTACTACATAAAATACTTCTTTAGTATTTTTAACCCAAAAATTTAAAGCCTCATCTACCGCATCACTTAAAGTTTTACTTCCACTTTCTACTGCGTGAACTTTTGCTCCTAAAAGCTCCATTTTATAGACATTTAAGGCTTGTCTTTTTACATCAATAGCTCCCATAAATATCTCACATTCAAGTCCTAAAAGTGCTGCTGCAGTAGCGGTTGCAAGCCCGTGTTGTCCTGCTCCGGTTTCTGCAATAATTTTTTTCTTATTCATTTTCTTTGCCATTAAGGCTTGAGCTATGGCATTGTTGATCTTATGAGCTCCTGTGTGAGTTAAGTCTTCTCTTTTTAAATAAATTTCATGATTATAAAGCTTGCTTAAATTTTTAGCATGGTATAAAGGTGTAGGTCTTCCTATATAATTAACTAAGAGTTCTTTTAATTCTGTGTTAAAATCTTTATCTTTTTTGAGTTTTAAAAAAGCTTTTTCTACTTCATCTAATGCTATTTTTACTTCATTTGGTACAAATTGCCCACCAAATTTTCCATAATATTTTTTCATAGTATTTCCTTAAAATGATTAATAATATAAAATCAAAAATGATCAACTAAAACTAAAAATGTAAAATAAAAAATGATTGAAAATGTAGTAGTAGGCTTAACGCCAAGAAAAAGAAGCTTTGTTAAATGAGTATTCTAAAATTAGTTTAGAAAATTTTTTCCTTTCCATAGTTTTTCCTTTTAAAAAATTGCCAAATGACTTTACATTCTAAGATAATTATTATTAAAAATTCTTTAAAATGATAATTTGGAAAATAAATACTAAGAAAATTTGTAATGTTTGATTTTTTATATAATGACATAAGCTATATAGGACTTTTTATAGTATGTTTTCTCTCTAGCACACTTTTGCCTATGGCAAGTGAGGCTTTTGTGCTTGCTTTTGTGAAATTAGATTTTAATGCTTATATGGTTTTATTTGTCGCAAGTTTGGGAAATACTTTGGGTAGTTTAAGTACTTATGCGTTAGCTTATTTTGGAGAGAGTCAAATTTTAGAAAAATATTTTAAAAACTCTTTGCGTAAATTAGAAAAAATCAATGCAAATTTTAAAAAATTTGGCTCTTTGTATGCTTTTTTTACTTTTTTACCCATAGTGGGAGATCTTTTTGCATTAGGGCTTGGATTTGCTAAGTATTCTTTTTTAAAAGCAAGTATTTTTATAGCCTTGGGTAAATTAAGCCGTTATGCTTTTGTAATTTTCATAGCAAATTCCATTTAAAAGTCTTGATTTTAAAAGATTTAAAAGTCTAGTATTATCGATATCTTTTAAAACTTTTATAGTGTTTTTTAATTCATGATTTTTCATAGGCATTTTTGCATCTTTAAAACACCTTACCGTGCTTCCTCTAGCAAAAGTACTATCACAAATGACATCTACTAAATACTCATCAAAATTTGCTAAATTAGGATCAAGCATATAAGCAATAGTTAATGCATCATGTATCCATGTGCCATTTGTGCCTCTTGTTTTGCTTGCATAATCAATCCAAACTCTTAAAGTCTGTACTAAAAAATCACAAAGAGGATTTTGGTTTTCTAAAGCATTTAAATCTTCATGTGTGAGCATAGTTTGCATTGTTGCATTATAAGGAACAAGTGTGATTTTAGCTTTTGAGTTTAAAACTATACTAGCAGCTTCAGGATCAAAGCCAAAATTTGTATCTTTGATATGATAAGGCATATCAAAACTTCCACCCATGATAAAAATTTCTTTTACATTTTTATCAAAATCTTTAAAAAGTTTCATCGCTATGGCTATATTTGTTAAAGGTCCTATAGCGCAAATTGAAATTTCACCTGGGTTTTGCATAATAAGCTCACCCATTTTCATACAAGCATTTGGATTTATGTTTTCTAAGATTTTTATAGGTTTTATATGATCCCAAAGATGAGTAAGCTTAAACTCTTCTACGCTTTTATCTAGTCTTTGTCTCCAAAAATGACTATCTTCACATAAAGCTTCATGGGCACCTAAATACAAAGGTATGTCTAGATTAAGCTTATTTAATAAATCTTTAGCAACGCTATAAGCGGTTAAAGCTTGTACATTACCACTTAAAGTGCTAATCATTTCAAGTTTGATTTCTTTAGAGGCTAAAATAAGCCCAAGGGCTAAACCATCATCGGTATTAGCCCCTGCTACGCCATTACCTATATCAGTATCTAAAATAAGGCGTATCATATCGCATCTTCTATTAAATTTAAATCCCTACCTCTAGTTTCTGGTGCAAAGAAAGTTGTGATAAAACCAATTCCTGCAGTGATAACAAAATACAAGGCTATTGGCCACCAAGTGCCATAATAAGCAAGCAAAGCTGAAGCTATCATGGGAGCAGTTCCTCCTGAAAGTATAGAGCCAAATTCTTTTGCTAGTGCCATTTTGGTATAGCGATTTTTTGCCCCAAAAAGCTCCACACCCCATGCAGCTTGCACACCAAAAATCCCCAAAGATGCCAAAGACATACCTACGATGATAGTTAAAATTACAATAATTTCATTTTTACTATCAAGTAGCATAAAAGCAGGGAAGGCATAAAGCATTAAAAACAAGCAAAAGGTTCTATAAGTAATACGCCTTCCAAATTTATCACTTAAATATCCTGCTAAAGGTATAACCAAAAATCCCACCAAAGAAGCGATAACAACAGCAGTTGTGGCTACTGATTTATCAAGAAGTAAAATTTTAGTTACATAACCTACTATAAAGCCTTGTGCAAGATAAGATGGTCCATTTTCTCCTATCCTTATACCCACCATAGTCCAAAATGCACGACTTTTCTGCCAAAAAGTTCTTTCATCTTTTTTCATATGTGCTTCATTTTCATGACGAATTTTTAGCATTAATTCTTTTTGTTTTTCAAAAACAGGAGTTTCTTTTACATTTAAACGCATATAAACAGCAAAAAGTGCTATAAAAATACTTCCTATAAAAGGAATTCTCCATCCCCATTCTTTAAAACTAGCATCATCCATACTTGTAACTAAAAGCCACACGAAAGCTGCAAGTAAGGTTCCGCTGTTTGATCCAAGTGCTACAACAGAAGAGATTAAACCTCTATGTTTGCTAGGAGCATATTCTCCAAGCATGACAGTCCCACCTGAAAGCTCAGCACCTGCTCCAAAGCCTTGCATAAAACGCAAAATAACCAAACATATAGGAGCCCAAATTCCAATTACTGCATAACTTGGTATAAAACCAATTAAAGTAGTTGAAATACCCATTAATGCAATGGTGCTCATTAATACATTTTTTCTTCCGTATTTATCTCCTAAATATCCAAAAAATAAAGCTCCAATAGGTCTAGCAATAAAACCTATACCATAAGTAACAAAACTAAGCAATAATGCTATAATAGGAGTTTGTTCAGGAAAGAAAACTTCTGAAAAAACAGTAGCTGCAGCTAAGCCATAGAGTGCAAAATCTGCATATTCCATGGCAGTTCCAAGCCAGCATGAAAACACAGCCTTTTTAAATGCCTTTTTTCCTTGTGGAGTTTGAAAATTTTCATCCGCGATTGATTTTGTTTGCAAGATTAAACCTTTGTTTTAAATTTAAAATATAATTGTAACTAAAATGCTTAAAATGGAAATTTAATACTTTTTACCGACTTTTAAATAATTTTGGGCGATAATTATTATTATTTTTTAATATAGGAAAAAAATGAAAACTTTAACCATAATTGATACTTTTGGCTTTTTCTTTAGACTTTTTTATGCTTTAAAGGGTTTAAAAAATTCAAAAGGCGAACCTAGTAATATGATTAGCGGTTTTGCTAATTTTATTTATAGTTTGAAAAATGAACATCCTAGTGATATGATTATTTTTGCTCTTGATAGTAAAGGAAAAACTTTTAGAAGTGAAATTGATCCAAATTATAAAATCAACCGCACTCCACCTCCACCTGATTTATTAGCTCAAATTCCAATTTGCATTCAAATGATAGAAAAAATGGGTTTTTCAAGTTTTTCTTGCGAAGGATATGAGGCTGATGATATCATCGCATCTTTGGTTAAAGAGTGTGAAAATAAGGATATTTTTATAAGAATTATTACTCAAGATAAAGATTTGTATCAACTTATAAAAGATGATAAAGTTAGTATTTATAGTCCTATTTCAAAAAATGATTATAATGAAGCAGGGTGTTTAGAAAAATATGGGGTAAAACCTAGCCAAATAAGAGATTTTTTAGCTCTATGTGGAGATAGCTCAGATAATATCCCGGGGGTAAAAGGAATTGGTGCTAAGGGTGCTAAGAATTTACTTGATGAGTTTGAAAGTATTGAGGGAATTTATGAAAACTTAACACTAGTGCGTAATGAAAGAAGTCGTAATTTATTGCTTGAGGGCAAAGAAAATGCCTTTTTGAGTAAAAAACTTGCTTCTTTGTATGAAAATTTAGATGTAAAAGATATGCTTTTAAATTGTGAGTATCCAAAAGATGAGCCCTTGCTTAAGATTATGGATATTTTGGAGCATTATGAATTAAATGCTTTGTTAAAAAAACTACGCACCAATCCTACTAATAAAGATAAAAATTTAGGATTTAATGCAAGATTAATCTTAGATGAGAAAGAATTATTTGACATTTTAGAAAAAATTGATGATCAAAGCATTGTTGCTTTTGACACTGAAACTACGGGCTTAGATACTAAAGAAGCTAAGATAGTAGGGTTTAGTTTTTGTTTTCATGAAAGTGAAGCCTTTTATGTGCCACTTGCGCATGATTATTTAGGTGTTTGTAAGCAAATTTCTATGCAAGTAGCTAAAAAGGGTATAGAAAAAATCTATCAAAGCATGGTTATAGGTCATAATCTTAAATATGATTTTGAGATTATAAAAAACAATTTTAATTTACTTCCTCCAAAAAACTATGCTGATACTATGATACTTGCATGGCTTAAAGAGCCAAGTTTGCGTGTAAATATGGATGATTTAGCAAAAAGATTGTTTGATTATGAGACTTTGCATTTTGAAGACTTGGTAAAAAAAGGAGAAAGCTTTGCAGGGGTGGATATAGAAAAAGCTTGTAAATATGCAGCCGAGGATGCTTATGTTACTTTAAGATTTTATTTGTATTTTTTAAAAAATTTAGAAAAGCCTTTGTTTGAGCTTGCGCAAAAAAGTGAGTTTGAATTTATCAAAGTGCTTATTATGATGGAAAATAATGGTATTAAACTTGACACTCAAAAGCTTGAAAGCCTAATGCAAAGTTTTAATCAAGATATCAAAATACTTAGTGAAAAAATATATGATTTAGCGGGTGAAAAATTTAATATTAATTCTCCTAAACAAGTAGGGGATATTTTATTTGAAAAACTAAAACTACCAAGTGGTAAAAAAAGTAAAACAGGTTATTCTACCGATGAAAAGGTTTTAAATGCTATTTTAGATGAACATCCGATTGTGAGAGAAATTTTAGCTTATAGAGAGCTTGCAAAATTAGTTTCTACTTATTGTGAACCTTTGTTAAAATTAGCCAAAAAAGATGAAAACTCAAGAATTTATTCAAGTTTTTTACAAACAGGAACAGCCACAGGACGCCTTTCATCAAAAGATCCAAATTTACAAAACATCCCTGCGCATGGTCAATATGCTAAAGATTATAAATCCTGTTTTGTAGCAAAAGAAGGGTTTAGTTTTATCTCGCTTGATTATTCACAAATTGAGCTTAGAATGCTAGCGCATTTTAGTGAAGATGAGAAATTATTAGAAGCATTTTCAAACAATGAGGATATTCATGCAAAAACTGCTATTATGATTTTTAATCGTAGTGATTATGAGACAAGAAGTATTGCTAAAAGCATAAATTTTGGTCTTATTTATGGTATGGGTTATAAGACTTTGAGTCAAAATTTAAAAATAGAAGCAAAGTTAGCTAAAGAATATATTGAAAAATATTTTGAGAATTTTACTAGCATTAAAACTTATTTTGAAAAGGTAAAAAATGAAGCTAAGCAAAATGGTTTTATAAAGACTTTACTAGGCCGTAAGCGTTATTTTGACTTTGAAAATGCAAAGCCTATGCATGTGGCAATGTATGAAAGAGAGAGCATTAACTCTACACTTCAAGGTTCTGCTGCCGATATAATAAAACTTGCAATGATAGAAATTGCAAAAGATTTAGATGAAAATAAACGCTTGATTTTACAAATCCATGATGAGCTTATTTTTGAAGTAAAAGATGAACTTTGTGAGGAATTTGCAAAAAATGCTAGTGATATTATGGAAAATATTGTAAAATTAAAAGTTAAATTAAAAACTTCATCAAGTATTGCCAAAAATTGGGGCGCATTAAAATAAGGAGAATAATTAATGGATCTTTCAACCATACTTGGGATGGTATTAGCTGTTGTTAGTATTTCTGTGGGGGATATTTTAGAGGGTGGCAACCCTTTGCATGTTTTGCATTTAAGTTCATTTTTAATCGTGGTTCCAACTGCGGCTTTTTGTGCGATGACAGCAACTCATAAAAAATTTGTTAAAGCAGCTTATAAAGAATTAAAACTTGCTTTTAAAGGTGCGGGGGTAAATTTAAGTCAAAGGATAGCTGAGCTTGTAGAATACTCTATCATAGCAAGAAGAGATGGACTTTTGGCTTTAGAGTCAAAAACTAATGAAATTGATAATGAGTTTTTAAAAGAAACCATGATGATGATGGTTGATGGTAAGAGCGTAGAAGAGATTAAAGAAAGCATGGAAATCCAAATAGAGGAAATGGAAGAATATTACAAAGAAACGGCAGAATATTGGATCCGTTTTGGTGAGACTTGTCCTACAATGGGACTTGTTGGTGCGGTTATGGGGCTTATGCTTGCTTTACAACTTTTAGATGATCCTCAAGCTATGGCAGCAGGTATTGCAGGAGCATTTACTGCAACGGTAACTGGGATTTTTGGTGCTTATGCTTTATTTGGACCTTGGGGTCATAAAATCAAAGCTAATGCTCATGAACTCATTAAAGAAAGGATAGTTATCTCACATGCTATAGTAAGTATTGCAGAGGGAGCTAACCCTAGAGATTTAGAGGCTAAATTGTTTAATTACCTTGGACAAGGTGAGCCTAGAATTTCTCAATTTGATAAGTAAGAGTTAAAAAATGGGAAAAAAACATAAATGTCCAGAATGTCCAGCAGGTGAAAAATGGGCTGTGCCTTATGCAGACTTTTTAAGTTTGCTTTTGGCCCTGTTTATTGCTCTTTGGGCGATTTCTGAAAGTAACCCCGCTAAAACTGAGGCTTTAAAAACTGAATTTGTTAAAATTTTTGAATTTACTGCTTCAAATCCTTTAGAAAAAGAAAGTGAAGTGCATAATAAATACAGTGCACCATCTAATGCAAATGTTGAAGAGCTTGAAAAGCTTAAAAAATTAAGTATCACCCAACAAGAAAATATAGAAAAATTAAAAGCAGCATTAGATCAAAGAGAAAATAATATAGTTTTAAATTTGCCTGCAAGGGTTGAATTTGCTAGGGGTAGTACACAAATTGATTCAGCTGATGTGCAAGATTTTCTAAAACGTATTAGCGAAGTTTTAAAAAGAATGCCAAAACAAGCTCAAATAGAACTTAGAGGTTATACTGATGCAAGTGATAAAGATCCTAAGAGAAATTTTGATTTAGCAAGTAAAAGAGCTCAAGTTGTGGCTGATTATTTGATTACTAGAGGAATTAATCCAGCTCAGCTTATAGTGGTTAGTTTTGGTGAAAATTATCCTTTGAGCGCAAACAAAGAAGATGAAATAAACAATAGAGTTGAATTTTATATCCGCGTAGATTCTTCAGATAATCAAACTAGAAAGTCAGTATTGGATCAAATTGGAGCTTTTAACAACAAATAAGTTTTTACTTATTTGTTGTTATTTCCTCCACCAAAACGAAGCAATGCTGAACCCCAAGTAAAGCCTCCGCCAAAAGCATCAAGCAATATTAATGAACCTTGTTTTAAACGACCTTGCTCGTAAGCATCATTCATTGCCATAGGAATTGAAGCAGCTGAGGTATTGCCATATTTTTGAACAGTAACTACACATTGTTCATCTTTGAAGTTTAATTTTTCTTGTACGGCCTTGATAATTCTTAAATTAGCTTGATGAGGTATAAAAAGATCAATTTCTTCGCTTTTTATATCATTTTTGGTAAGAATTTCAATAACATCATTACTTAGGGTATTCACAGCGATTTTAAATACTTCATTCCCCTTCATTTGCATGGAAAGTGGAGAGCAGATACTGCTTTTTTGAGCTCTTTGAGTCATTAATAAATCTCCAAATTCCCCATCACTTGCAGTATGAGTATCTATAATAGGAAAATTATCATCTAATGACACAACCCCAGCCCCAGCTCCATCACCAAATAGCACGCAAATACTTCTATCAGTATAATCCATAATAGAACTAATTTTTTCAGCTCCTATGATTAATACATTTTTTTTAGTACCACTTTCAACCATAGATTTTGCAAGCTCTAAAAGATAAATAAATCCTGAGCATGCGGCAGAAATATCAAAAGCGGTGATATTTTTTAAGCCCAAATTATGAGCGATTTTACATGCAGTTGATGGCATGGTAAAATAATCAGGGCTTAAAGTAGCTACGATGATCGCATCTATATCTTGAGGATTTAAATTAGCTCTTTGTATGGCTTTAATAGCTGCTTTAGTACCAAGATCGCTTGTATTCTCATCATCATTTGCTATGTGTCTTTGTTCTATACCAGTTCTTCTTAATATCCATTCATTACTAGTTTGAACCATTTTTTCTAAGTCAAAATTACTCAGAGTTTTTGTAGGGATATAAGAAGCTATACTTTTTAAGGAAGCTTTAGTTGATTTCATAATTAGAAAGTTCTTTTTCTATAGTTTGATTTATATTTGATTGTGTGAAATTTAATGCTTGAAAAATAGCATTTTTTATAGCTTTTGGACCACTTTTTCCATGACTTATAATGACACATTCTTTTACACCCAAAAGCGGAGCTCCACCGTATTCTTCATAGTCAATATGAGTTTTTAGTTCATTAAAAGCTGGTTTTGCTAAAAGATAGCCTAGTTTTGCTAAAAAAGATTTTTGAATTTCTTGTTTTAGAAGCTTTGTAATAACACTTGCTACACCTTCTCCTGTTTTAAGTAAAATATTCCCATTAAATCCATCACATACTAATACATCTATAGTACCATTAAAGATATCTCTACCTTCGGCATTTCCGACAAAATTTGGAAGTTGCTTTAAGAGTTGATGAGTTTCTTTGGTAAGCTCATTTCCCTTACATTCTTCTTCGCCATTTGATAGTAAAGCAACTCTAGGTTTGGCAATTTTTAAAATCTCTTTAGCATAGGCTTCACCCATAATAGCAAATTGAAATAAATGCTCACTTTTACAATCAACATTTGCTCCAACATCTAGTACAAGTGTTCTTGAATGGATATTTGGCATTAAAGTAGCAATTGCAGGTCTAGCAATATTTGCTAATCTTCCAAGCCTTAATGTAGCTAAACTCATAGTAGCTCCACTATGCCCAGCAGAAACAACAGCTTTTGCTTTTTGATTTCTTACTAAATCAATGGCTTTGTAAATAGTACTATCTTTTCTTTTTAGTGCATCTGTGGAATTTTCATCCATAGCAAACACATCAAAAGCTTCTTCGTATTCTATGTATGAGTTTAATTCTTGAGGAATCAAGGTTTTTAGTTTTTGAGGATCCCCTACCAAGATAGCTTTAAATTCACGCTCTTTTAGAGCTTGAATCACACCTTCTATGATAGGTTTTTCCCCAAAATCACCACCCATTGCATCAATAGCAATGCTTGTCATCGTTATTAATATTCCTTAGTTACTGGATTTACACGGTGAGGCATTTTATAGCTACCATCTTTGTCTTTTATAGGCATAGGTAAGGTAACTTTATAATGAGTTCTGCGTTTTGCTGCACGAGTTTTACTCACTCTTCTCTTAGGTACTGCCATTTTTTACTCCTTTATTAATTTAAACATTTATTACAATAAAAATAATCACTTAAATAAGATTGTAACTCACTTGTGGCAAGTTCAAATAAATCTATATGAGAGTCAAAAAACTCCATAGTATCACTTAAAGTATTATTTTCATCTTTAAAAATTCCATCGCTTGCAAAAAGCTCTATATTTTGATCGATTTCAAGCTCCATTTCATCGCCACATCGATCACAGTTTCTATAAGTAAATCCTTTGAAATTAGCTTTTATTTTTGCTAATTTTGGATTAACTTTTGTAATAGTTCCTTCAAAAACTATATTATCAAGATCTAGCTTAAAAGGATAAGCCACAGAGCTAAGTTTTGCAAAGGCAATTTTCATTATAAAATTTCAGTTTTTGAAAAGAAAAATTCTATTTCAATTTTTGCATTTTCTAAGCTATCACTTCCATGAACCGCATTTGCATCAATACTATCTGCAAAATCTGCTCTAATAGTACCAGGAGCTGCTTCTTTTGGATTTGTAGCACCCATTAATTCTCTGTTTTTTAACACTGCATTTTCGCCTTCTAAAACAGAAACCACAACCGGACCGCTGATCATAAATTCAACTAAATCTTTAAAAAAAGGTCTGTCTTTGTGTACAGCATAAAATTCTTGCGCTTCTTTTTCTGAAAGCTGTATTTTTTTTGTTGCTGCTATTCTTAGACCATTGTTTTCAAAGCGTGTTAAAATTTGACCAATAACACCTTTTTTTACTGCATCAGGTTTAATAATAGAAAGTGTTTTTTCCAAAATCGTCCCCTTAATTTAAATAAGTTTTATATTTATAAAAGAGCTAATTATACCAAAAAATGCTTTAAATTTATATAAAAGTTTAGAGTTATTGAAGGGTTTGTAAGTAACTTGAAATCAAGATACTTACATTAAAATTTATTAAGCAAATACTGGAGTTGAACCGTCTCTTAAATCACTACCGATGTTATCACGACTTGGTTGACCACCTACTACATCACTCCATACAATACAACCATCGGTTGGGCAAGCACTTGCACAGGCTGGTTGATCATTGTGTCCTACACACTCAACACATTTATCTGCATAAACATAATATCTGTCTTCGCCCTCAGGATTATTTGCATCATCTACGATAGCGCTTACTGGGCATTCATCTATACAAGAACCACATGCTATACAAATATCAGTAATTTTAACTGCCATTTTTTACTCCTTAATATTAATGTTGAATGCAAGATTATCAAAATTGTGTTAATTTTATTCTTAAAATCTATTAATTTTGATAATAAAATTAAATTATGGATAATTTTACACAATTAATAAATTTTTAAATTTACAAATGATATTATTTTGTTACAAATAAAATTTATTAATTAGGAGATAAAAAATGATAGTTACTAAAAAAGCTATTGATTTTACAGCACCAGCTGTATTAGGAAATAACCAAATAGTTGAAGATTTTAATCTTTATAAAAATATAGGACCAAAAGGCGCGGTAGTATTTTTCTATCCAAAAGACTTTACTTTTGTTTGCCCATCTGAAATCATTGCTTTTGATAAAAGATATCAAGATTTTAAAGATAGAGGCATTGAAGTAATCGGCGTATCTTGCGATAATGAATTTTCTCACTTTGCATGGAAAAATATGCCAGTAAATCAAGGTGGTATAGGTCAAGTTAAATTTCCTTTAGTAGCTGATTTAACTAAACAAATTGCTAGAAATTTTGATGTTTTATTTGAAGAGGCAGTTGCTTTAAGAGGTTCTTTCTTGCTTGATGCTGATGGAACAATTCGTCATGCAGTGATCAATGACTTACCACTTGGAAGAAACATTGATGAGATGATTAGAATGGTTGATACTATGTTATTTACTAATGAACATGGTGAAGTTTGCCCAGCTGGCTGGAACAAAGGTGATGAAGGTATGAAAGCTGACCCTAAAGGTGTTGCTGATTATCTAAGTAAAAACGAAGGTAAACTATAATTTTATAGCAGTGAAGTCTTGCTTCACTGCTATTTTTCTAAAAAATTTCTACATCTATCACTTTATTTTACTTTTTTAAAAATATTTTGTTTTTATGAATTTTTAAAATTATTATTATAATTTTTTGATAAAATTATTAATATAATGATAATAAAATTCAAGGAAAATAAATGCTTTTTAAAAATAGTTTTATTAGTGTAAAGAATAAACTTTCTTATACTACAGGGATTATAGTTGCTTTAGCTTTGTTTATAGTAACGGCAATGGCTTTTTATTCAAGTAGAGAAAATCTTATTATAAATAGTAAAAATGCAAATAAAGATTATTTATTAGTAACTACTGCTCAAGTGGAAACTTATATTGAAAGTTATGTTGAAATTCTATTATCTATAAAAAAATATATAGATTCATTACCAAAATATCAGACAGAAAATTTTGATAAATTAGGGGAATATTTTGCTAAGGATTTGAAAGTATTTAAAGACGGTTCAAATACTTTAGCAGTATATCTTGGTTTTCCTGATGGAACCATGCTTGTTAGTGATGCAGAATCAGATAAAAAAGGAATACCTTTTAGAAAAAGAGGTGGTGGTATAAGTTATTATGATGATCCTCAATATAATGCGACTACGCGAGATTGGTACAAGGGAGCATTAAAAAATAAAGGTGTTTTTGTAAGTGATGTGTACGAAGATTCAGTAACAAAATTCCCTAGTTTTACTTATTCTGTACCTATTGAAAAAAATGGAAAACTTATAGCTGTTTTGGGTGTTGATTTACTTTTAACATCTCTACAAAAAACATTTGAAAAATTACCAGGAAGTGTATTTGTTTTTGACAATACTAGTTCAATACCTTTTGCATCTAACGATAAGTCTTTAATATTAAAATCATACCCAAACATCGATGAGATTAAAAATCACCATAAAGTAGTAGGTGATTATAAGACTTTTGAATATACTGGGATAAATAGTAGAGAAAAAAGATTTGGAGTTTGTGCAAATATTAATAATTCAAATGCTCATGTTAACTATGTAGCGTGTGCAATTCAAAAACAAGATGATTTAGATAAATTAGTTATTGAAGATGTATTTGATCAAATTATAACATCTATTGTGATTTTAATTTTATCATGTCTTATTGTTTATTTTATTTCATCAAGATTGTTATCACCTTTACAAGCTATACAAAATGGTCTTAGT
>NZ_JAKMSR010000008.1:0-91536 GCF_025772765.1 Campylobacter sp. CNRCH_2015_0814
CGCTTGCTAAATCCACCATTTTATTTAATCTTGTATTTTTATTCTGATCAAAAATTTTTTAAATTACATTCTTATTTTGATTATTTTTTTTAAGTGTTTTGTATTAAAGCTAAAAGTACATAATTTCAAATTTCTTATATGTTTAATTAAAGTATTAAAAATACCCAAGAGACTAATGAAAATCATTAAAAGCAAGATTAACAAGTTTTTATTTAACTCTATAATTAATTTAAATTCTTTGAAAAATTTTATTAGGAAATTGGTTGCGAAGGGGAGATTTGAACTCCCGACCTTCGGGTTATGAGCCCGACGAGCTAACCACTGCTCTACTTCGCGGCATCATATGAAGTGGATGGGGTAAAGGGATTCGAACCCCTGAATGACAGGACCAAAACCTGTTGCCTTACCGCTTGGCGATACCCCAATAAATGAAGTAATTTTTAAATTAAAAGTGGTATTATATATTATTTTTTACATAATGTCAAGAAAAATATTATATAATTTCTTAAAAAATAGAAAAAAGGAGATTGATAGTGGGATATGTTAGTGTAGAACAAGCTATAAAAGAACTTCAAGATGGCAAAATGCTAGTTATGGTAGATGCAGAAGATAGAGAAAATGAAGGGGATTTGATTTTCCCTGCGCAATTTAGCTCACAAGAAAAAGTAAATTTTACCATCACTCACGCAAGAGGTGTGGTGTGTGTAGCATTGAGTGAGAATTTGGCTAAAAAATTTGAACTACCTTTAATGGTACCTAAAAATACATCAAATCACGAAACAGCTTTTACCATCACTGTCGATGCAAAAAATGCAACAACAGGAGTAAGTGCTTATGAAAGGGATATGACTATACAAATTTTTGCTGATGATAATGCAAAGGCAAGTGATTTTGCGCGTCCTGGACATATTAATCCTTTGATAGCAAAAAAAGGTGGGGTTTTAGAAAGAACAGGTCACACCGAGGGAACAGTAGATTTATGTCGTTTGGCAGGATTAAAAGAAGCATGCGTGATATGTGAGATTGTTAAAGATAATGGAGATATGGCTAGAAGAAGCGATTTGCTTGAGTTTTGCAAAAAACACGATATTAATATGATTACTATTTCAGATTTAATCGAGTATCGTTTAAAAAATGAAAGTTTGATTTCTTTAATCAAAGAAGAAGACAGTATTTTAGCGGGTTTTAAAGCTAAAAAAATGACTTTTAAAGATCATAATGAAAACGAACATATAGCTTTTAGTTTTGGTGCTTTGAAAGAATGTGAGAATGTTAAATTTTATCTTAGTGGAAGCGACTTTGAACTTCTAACTTCTAATAAATTTAATGAATTATTAAAACAAATTGAGTTTTTAAGCCAAAAAAGTGGTGTAATCATTTTCATGAAAAATGAAAAACAAGAAAACACACAATATAAAAATTACGGTATAGGAGCACAAATTTTAAGGTATTTGAAAATTTCAAAAATCAAACTTCTAAGTCAAAATACCGATAAAGAATTTATAGGCTTAAAAGGTTTTGGGCTTGATATTACAAGCAGTGATTTTAAAGCTTAAATTCTAAAAATTTAAACTTATCACCAAAGTTAAACATCAAATTTTTACTTTGGTTGATAAAGTTTTTATAAATTTGAGGGTTAGTATTTTTAGCGTGTTCGATAATTTCTTCCAAACCAAAGTCAATTAAGGCTTGATTTTGATTTTTATATTCTAACACCTCAAAGCCCTCTTCTTTTAAAACTTGTAAAAAATGATCAAAATTTACATTATATGTAATATCACTTTTAGCAAAAAAATCTTTTAAATTCTCTTCAAAAAGATTATACACTTGGTGATTTTTATACATTCTAATACTAATTTTTTCTTCTTTTTTTGCATAATCAAAACATGCAAAAGTTAATTTTTCACAAGTTTGTTTTAATTTGGATAAAAAAGGTTTATAAGAGATACAAAGCTCACTATTAGTGATAGCATATTTTTCACATTCTTTTAAAAGATCTTCATTTATAGGCTTAAAAACAATGTTTAAATCATCATCAACATATGCCATTGTTCTATCTTTTATAAGTTCACATGCAAAACAATCAAATAATTCATTAGCATAAAAAAAGGCATTTTTAAAACGACATTCTTCTAAAGAATTATAAATTTTCACGTCTAAATCATACTCATCAAAAAGTTTTTTTTGAACACTTCTTAACTTTTCATGCGGCTCTATAACAAAACATTCAATCTGCTCTAAAACATCAGCTCTAAGAGTGTATAAAGCTTGTATGAAATCAAGCATTAAATGCCCTTCATTTACCCCTATTTCCACAACTTCAACCGGTAAAGTTAATTTTTTATCATCTATAAGTTTTAAAAAATGATTAGCTAAGAGCACTCCAAAAAGATTTCCCACACTAACTGCGGTATAAAAATCTCCGTTTTTGCCAACACTCACAGCTTGGGAGTAATATTTATCAATCCAATTTTGAAAAAACTCACTAAAAACTATCATTATAAAGCATTAAATTTAGCTATAAAATCAAGTGGGTCAACTTGCACACCATTAACTAAAATTCCAAAATGCAAATGTGGCCCTGTAACCCTACCGCTAGCTCCACTCAAACCTATAAGCTCGCCTTTTTTTACCTTTTGTCCTACTTTTACATTTAGTTTTGATAGATGATAATACTGAGAATAAATCCCATATCCATGGTCAATCACCACTGAATTTCCCGCATAGTAACGATTTGAAGCAATCCTTACAATACCATCATTACTTGCATAAATTTTTGTCCCACTTGCTGCTCTAAAATCAGTTCCGCTATGATAACTTTTAAGAGTATCATTAAACAATCTTGCTTTTCCAAAAGCACTTGTAATTTTACTTTCTAAAGGGTATGTAAAATTGCCTTCAAATAAAGCCATATTAGTATAAGTATTATAAACCTTAATAGCTTCTTGATATTCTTTGCTAATGCGATCAAGTGTTTCTTTAGGTGGATTGACCTTAGAAGCACTAACTTTTAAAAATTCTTTTTTATAATTTCCTTCGCTAAATTTTATATTAATTTCCTCTTTGGAATTATCTTTAAATTCAGCTATTAATTTTCTATCTTTGGGGTTTTTATAAGGCATAGCTACACTAACAATAACTTTATTTTTATACTCAAAAAAAGGAAGTTTTTTAGAATTTGAACTAACTTGTAAAAAATTACTTTTATCAAATTCTAAAAAAACTACTTGCCCTTTTACAAGCTCAATCTCTCTAGCTTCTAATGCAAACACCAAAAAACAAAGCAAAAAAAGAATTTTTCTCATATACTAAGCTCTTTAATATCAGCTATTTTTAAAAACTCACGATAAATTGCACATACTAAAGCTTGACGATTGTTTTTAATATTTTCATCTTTGTCATTAATCATTACTTTATCAAAAAAAGCATCAATTTGCAGTTTGAGCGCAAAAAGGCTTTCTAAAAGCTCTTGGGTATTATTTTCTTTTGTTTTACACTGCATAAAAGCTTGATATAAATCTTTTTCTTCTTGAGTGTTAAACAAATTTTCATTAACTTGAGCTTCACTCAATACTGCAATATTTGCTAAACGCTTAAAAGTAGCAAAATTTTGACTAAAATCTGCCTTATTTGCGCTTTGAATCAAAGCTTTCATACAAGAATCAATATAAATAACATCATAAGTTTTAGAGCTAAGCACAGCTTTAACAAAAGAAGCATTTACTTCATAAAAAGTATATAAACGCTCTAAGATAAAATCTAATAAAATTTTCAAATCAAAGCCTTTATACTCACTAGCTATTGCTTCTAAAAATATCTTAAGATCAAAATTTTTATTTAAAGCTAAAATAATTTTTAAAACACCATTTGCTGCTCTTCTTAAAGCGTAAGGATCTTTTGTGCCGCTTGGGATTTTCCCCATTGAAAAAAGCCCCATAAGTGTATCAAATTTATAAGCTAAAGCTACAATAGAACTAAATTCATTACTTGGCATAGCTGAATTATCGCCATTTGGAAGGTATTGTTCTTTAATCGCCAAAGCAAGCTCATCGCTCATACCCATAGCCTTAGCATAATAAGATCCCATAATGCCTTGAAGATCAGTAAATTCATACACCATTTGAGTACTTAGATCAGCTTTTGAGTATTCTATGGCTTTTAAAATTTCATCTTTTTGAGTATTAGCAAAAACCTCACAAAGCTTAGTAGCAATTTTTTGTTCTCTAATAATTTTATCTTTTAAGGTTCCAAGTCCTTCAAGATAGATCATTTGGCTTATTTTATCATTATTTAAACCCTGCGCTAAGTCATTTTTCCAAAAAAACATCGCATCACTTAATCTTGCTCTTAAAACTCTTTCATTGCCATTAATGATTTTAGAATAATCCTCACAAACCGCATTAGAAACTACAATAAAATGATTGCTTAAAGTATTGTTTTTAAATACTGCAAAATAGCGTTGGTTTTCTCTCATGGAAGTGATGATTACCTCACTTGGGATTTCTAAATACTCTTTTTCAAAATGCCCTAATAATGCCTTTGGATACTCTGTAATAGCTACAACCTCAGCTAAAAGCTCATCATCTTCTGCAATAGTAATATCATTTTCTTTTTCAAGCATCTTTAACTGTTCAACGATAAGCTTTTTTCTTTGTTCTTGATCTAAAATAATATAATTTTGCTCTAAAGTTTTAAAATACTCATCAATATTCGCAAAAGCTATCAAATCATAACTAACACTTCTATGTACAAAAGTACTTTTTGCACTTTTAACACCATAGCTTTCAAACTCAATCAACTCATCATTTAAAATACAACAAAGCGAGCGAATAGCTCTAATAAATTCAAAACTACCATCGCCCCATCTCATAGTTTTACCAAAGCTCAAGCTTTTTAAGAAAGCTTCAATCATTTGAGCTAAAACTGCTTTACTTTGTAAGCCTTGCACTTGTTTTTGACAATACAAGACTTCTTTGCCTTTAATTTCTTTAAATTCAAGCTCTTCTTCTTTTAAACCACTTTTTTCTAAAAAACTAAGCCCTGCTTGAGTAAGCTTTCCATCTTTATAAGCTATCGCCCTAGGTGCACCTATAAATTCCACAAAAGAATCATCTTGTTTTTCTTTAAAATTTTCATGAATAAAAACCAATCTTCTAGGAGTATAGAAAAATTTAAATTCAGATTCTAAATGATACTCTTGTAAAATCTTTTCCCATTTTTTAGTAATATTTGGAAGCTCTTTTAATAAAGGAATAGCAGGAAGTTCTTCTGTGCCTATTTCTATTAACAATTTCATTTTACACTCTTTTTTAAAAATTTTTAGTGTATTTTACCTATTTTTTTTAAAATCTTTCTTTGTTTTTAGTTTTTCTTCTCTTTGTTTGGCTTTTTCTTGCATTTGGCGGTTAAAGCCAAACACAAGAAAAACCATAAAAACTATAAACAAAGCAATAATAATATAATCTATCATTAGTCCCAACACTCTGCATTTTTAATACCAAGCTTTGAAGCGCTAAACACTGGATCTCTGCCTTGTCTTTTTTGCTCACTAAAGTCTTTTAATACCTTTTTCACTATACCACCAAGCAATAAAATAGAAATGATATTAATCGTAGCCATAAACGCCATAGTGGTATCAGCTAAATCCCATGCAAATTTTAAATCCATATTTGCACCAATAAAGATCATAAGCACAGCACTTGCTTTAAAAAGATTAATAATAATAGGATTTTGAGTAAGGTATTTAATATTCGCTTGAGCATAATAATAATTTCCTATCAAAGAAGTAATAGCAAATAAAACTATACTAACAGTAGTAAAATGTACACCTAAATTTCCATAATATTCTTTCATAGATTCTTGCACCAAAGGTAGTGCTGTTAAAATAGGCTTACCATCTACGCCGATATTATTTGCATAAGCAAGTGAAAATAACACTAAAAATCCTGAACTTGTACAAATAATCACATCAATTAATACAGAAAATGCTTGAATAACTCCTTGTTTTGCAGGGTGAGTTGTAAGAGCTGAAGCTGCTGCATTTGGCGCTGAACCCATGCCTGCTTCATTAGAAAATAATCCTCTTTTTATACCTATAACCAAAGCAGAACCTGCAAATCCACCAAAAATAGCTTCAAAATCAAAAGCACTTTTAAAAATCATAGAAAACACTTCAGGAATTTTATCAAAATTCATAAACATTGCTATGATAGATAAACCAACATAAATCATCGCCATAATAGGAACTATAACTGAGCTTACTTTACCTATTTTAGTATGATCACCAAAAAACATATAAGCAGCAAAAACAGCTAAAATTGCTCCTATTACAATAGGCCACCAACTTTGAGCAAAACTCACTTCGCTAGCATCAACCATGCCTTTATAGTAAAACTCAAATGCTGAAGTCATAGTTTGACTTTGAAGACCATTAAATCCATAAGCATAAGTAATGATTAAAATCACCGCAAAAACAGCTCCAAGCCATTTTAAATTTAAAGCTTTACTAATATAATAAGCAGGGCCACCTTTAAAACTTTTACCATCACGGCTTTTATAAACTTGCGCTAAAGTACTTTCTGCAAAAGCTGAGGCGCCACCAAAAAACGCCATAGCCCACATCCAAAATAAAGCACCTGGTCCACCCAAAACAACTGCTACTGCGATACCTGCGATATTTCCTATACCAACTCTTGAAGCTGTTGAAATCATCAAAGCTTGAAAAGGAGTAATATGGTGTTTTTCATGCTTTTCTTGCTTTTCTGTTAAGATATCAAACACATAAGGAAGCATTCGAAATTGCACAAAACCAGTCAAATAACTATAATAAAACCCCGTGACAATAAGTAAAATTACTAAAATAGAATAATACTGATTATTCACAAAGGCAACAAATTGGGATATTAAATCCATATTTATCTCCTTTTTTTATAAATTTTCAAATACAAATTTATCATAAAAAAATGAATTTGTTATAAAAAAATATAATTTTAGGTTAATTTTATTTTATTTTTTATAGCTATGTGAAATTTTAACTCAAAATATTAACAACAACATCACATAAAACACCTTTAAGTAAAAAGAAAACTTAATTTTTATACACTTAGATTTTTAAAAATTTATCAAGGTGTGCAAGTTGAAACAAAATACGATGAAACTTTTTGTATTTTTTGCCATTATTATTTTTTGGGCTTATTTCTCATTTCCTATTGAAATTTTACAAGTCAAAGATCAAAATGGTTTAGCCACAGGTGAATATGCTTATACCATAGAAGCTAAAGCTTATGTTCATAGTTATTTCACAACACTTGGTTTAACAGTGGGTGGAATTTTAATAGGCATTGCGCTTGGTTTTTTCCTAGCATTTTTAAGATTTTTAGAAATCCAAAGTTTAAATTTTATTATAGATGAATACATAGACATCATACGCGGAACCCCTTTGCTTTTACAACTTTTGATTTTTTCAGTAGTGATTTTTGCTACTTGGAGTGATAATTTTTATGTGGCTATTATCGCACTTGGACTTAATAGCTCTGCTTATGTAGCTGAAATCGTAAGAAGTGGAATTCAAAGCGTAGACAAAGGACAAATGGAAGCAGCAAGAGCAATGGGACTTAATTATTCTGCTTCTATGAGACTAATCATCTTCCCACAGGCAATTAAAAACATTTTACCTTCTTTAATGAATGAATTTATTTCTTTATTTAAAGAAACTTCAATAGTAGGTTATATTAGTGTTATGGATATTACCATGCAAAGTAAAAGCTTACAAGCAATCTATTATAATCCTAAACCTATTATTTTTACAGGACTTGTATATTATATAAGTGTTAAAATTTTAACACTTATCGCAAGAATTATAGAAGTGAGATTAAATAAACATGATTAAAATAGAAAATTTAATTAAAAAATACGGAGATTTAGAAGTCTTAAAAGATATTAGTGTTGAAGTACATAAAGGTGATATTATTGCTATTATAGGGCCTAGTGGAGGTGGAAAAAGTACTTTTTTGCGCTGTTTAAATAAACTTGAAACACCAGATAGTGGTAATATTTATATTAATAATGTTAATATACTTGATAAAAAAGCAGATATCAATAAAATTCGTCAAAAAGTAAGCATGGTATTTCAGCATTTTAATCTTTTTAATAATAAAAATGTTTTAGAAAATTTATGTCTAGCGCCAGTACAAACAAAAATCATGAGTAAAGACGAAGCAGTAAAAAAAGCACGAGAATTACTCAAGAAAGTTGGCTTAAGTGATAAAGAAAGCTATTTTCCTCACAAGCTCTCAGGCGGACAAAAACAGCGTATTGCCATAGCAAGGTCATTAATGATGAATCCTGATGTGATTTTATTTGATGAGCCAACTTCAGCTTTAGATCCTGAAATGATAGGTGAAGTTTTAAACATCATGAAAGAAGTAGCTAAAGAAGGTCTAACCATGCTTGTAGTTACACATGAAATGGGATTTGCAAGAAATGTAGCTAATCGAATTTTCTTTATGGATAAAGGCATTATAGCAGTAGATGAATGTCCTAAAATAGCTTTTGAAAACCCAAAAAATGAAAGATTGAAAGAATTTTTAAATCAAGTTTTAAATCATTAAAATTTTTCAAAAGAGGCAAAATTTTGCCTCAAAGCCTCATAACTCACTATACCTACACTTGTAGCTAAATTTAAACTTCTACCACGATCTTTCATCGGTATAGTAATGGCATTTTCCCATTTTTTTTGCATTAAATCCATAGGTAAGCCAAAACTTTCACTTCCAAAAAACAAAAAATCACCTTTTTGATAATTTACGTCAAAATAAGCTTGAGTAGTTTTAGTTGTCGCAAAGAAAAATCTATCTTGAAATTTTTCATATTCTTTTAAAAAATCTTCTAAATTATTCCATAATAAAGGATTTAATTTTTTCCAATAATCAAGCCCCGCTCTTTTAACTGCCTTTTCATCGATACTAAAAAGTGGATTGATAATATGTAAAGTAAATCCCGCATTAAAACACATTCTGCCTATACTTCCTGTATTTTGTGGTATACGAGGCTCAACCAAGACTATATGAAACATCTTTTTCCTTAAAGTGGTGTCCCCAGCAAGGTTTGAACTTGCGGCCTCAGAATTAGGAATTCTGCGCTCTATCCAGCTGAGCTATGAGGACAAATATTTTTTATTATTTTAAGAAAAAATTTATTTTATAGAGCTTAAATTTTAAGCTCTATAAAAAAACATTTTGGATTTTCATCAAAACCTAAAATTCCATTATGTGCATCAATAATTTGTTTTGACAAAGAAAGTCCTAGACCATTACCTTTTAACTTAGTTGTTTTAAAAGCTTCAAAAACCATTTTTTTATCTTTGATACTTACCCCGTTATCATAAACTTTGATAAAGATTTTATCTTCTTTTTGCTCACATTTAACTTTTATACAACCATCATCATTTTCACTTTCTTCAATAGCATCTATGGCATTATAAAGCAAATTTTGCAAAACCAAAGCAAGCAAAGATTTATCTGCGTTGATTTTTAAATCTAAAAATTCAAATGTAAAATCAATATTAGCTAGATAATTATAAGCTCCAATAGCTTGTTCGCATTCATCTTGCAATTCTTTTAAATTAAATTCATTTAAATTAACATGCACTCCTTTTGTAAAAAGCAAAGTAGAATTTACAATACGCTCCACCCTAGAAATAGCTTTTTGAATTTCTAATACTATATGCTTATTTTTTAACTCACTTCTTTCAAACAAAGCAGAACTTAACAAAGAAATAGAACCGATAGGATTGCGTATTTCATGTGCTAGGTGTGCTGCTACTGTACCCATACTGGCTAATCTTTCATTCCTTTTTTCATCGCTAATATCAGTGGCGCTAACTATAAGTTTATCCGCATGAGAGGTGACTTTTATTAAATAAAATTTATGATCAAACTCAAGCTCATAATGAGTTTTTTCAAGATCAATTTTTTCTAAAAGTTTTGGTTGTTGATTAGCTAAGTTATTTTGAAGTGTTATCTTTTTATTAGTATCTAAAACCCACAAAGCCATTGGTAAAACTTCTATAATATCACTTACCATTTGTCTTAACGCAGTGTAGTTTTCATTAAGTTGCTTATATTCATTTTCTATAACATAGGTTTGCTCTATTAAGGCTTTTAGCCCTTGTTGTAAATTTTCTTTTTCACTAGAATCTAAACTTTTTAAAATATTCTCATCCACACTTAATCCTTAATTAAAAATTGAAAATCTTCTAAAGTATATAAAAGCAAATTACGCTCCTTATTTAGAATAAGCTCTTTACTAAAGCCACTCTTTGAAAAAAGCACATATAAATTAGGTTGAATTTGCAACTGTTTTGCTTTGTTTTTTAAGGTATTTAAAATATTTTTACATATTTTTCTTTCTTTAAATTTAACCTCACCTAAAACACAAAAATTTTCTTTTTTATAATAAAGATCTATCTCGCAATAATAATTCCAAAAACTATACACCTGCTCTACCTTAAGCTTTTTAGCTAAAAATTCTTTACACAAAAGCTCAAAAGTAAAGCTTTGATATTTTTCTAAATTTTCTTGGATTACCTCCATTAGCTCGTTGTATCTTTTCATCGTAATTAAGTTTAAATTAGGATATATAAAATAAAAGAAAAATCTCAATCCTTGATTTTTAAAAACAACCTTATCTTGAATGCTATATGAGCGTAATTCTTTTTTAATCTTTTGTCTTTTATTTTTCACAATAGGCTTTTCTTGACTTTTTTCCAAAGTCAAAATATTTTTTTCTAAAAGTTTATTAACAAGTCCTAGAGCTTGAAAATGCGGAATAGATTTATTGATAGAATAGCGTTTTCTATCATTTTTACTTAAAACGCTCAAAGCCTTCAAAGCATTATCATCTAAATTTAAATAAGATAAAATATCAAAAGCTTTTAAAATAAAAACATTTAAAATATTATCATATAAACTTAATTTCAAATCAAATTCAAACTCATCAAAAATACTATAAAAATCAAAAATATTTTTAAGCTCCAAAGTTTCACAGCGTTTTGAAAAATCACTAAAATTTATAACCACATCCTTATTTTAAATATTTTGTATGATATAATTTTAACAAATTTTTGGGGGATTTTTTTGAATATTGAAACATTAAAACAAGATATTATTTTAAAAAAAGGCATATATTATTTTGATTTTACAGCTAGCGCTTTAGCATTAAAAAGTATAGAAAAAGAAATAAAAAAAATTCTTACAACTTATGCAAATACACATTCAGATAGCTCTTTAAATTCTTTCATCACACAGCAACATTATGAAAATGCAAGAACAAATTTAAAAAAATACCTTGAATTAGATAATAGCTTTGCTCTTATAGCTTGCGGGAGTGGATCTTCAGCTGCTATTAAAAAATTTCAAGAACTTTTAGGTCTATATATACCCCCGCTTATTAAAGAAAAATACTTTAAAAATACAGATAAAAGCACCTTACCTTTAGTTATAGTAGGACCTTATGAACATCACTCTAACGAACTTTCATTCAGAGAAGCTTTGTGTGAATGCGTTCGCATACCCTTAGATAAAAATGGTGAGCTAGATTATGCTTTTTTGGAAAAATTGTTAAAAAAATCCAAAAACAGACAAATCATAGCAAGCTTTAACGCTGCTTCAAATGTCACAGGAATTTTAAGTGATTATAAAAAAATCTACACTCTAATCAAACAATATGATGGCGTAGTCGCCTTTGATATTTCCACCTTAGCTCCTTATGCTAACTTAAATCCTAAATTTTACGATGCAGTGTTTATCAGTTCTCATAAATTACTTGGTGGTGTAGGATCTTGTGGCTTACTTGCTATTAAAAAAAATCTATGTGGTAATACTCCTAGCTTTGCTGCAGGTGGAACCGTAGGCTATGTTTCAAGAACTTCTCAGCAATACTTATGCGAGGTTGAAAATTTAGAAGAAGGTGGCACACCTGGAATTATTCAACTTATTAGAGCAAGTTTAGCTTTTAAAGTACGCAATGAAATAGGTTTAAAAAATATAGAAAAAAAAGAAAAAGAGCTTTGTGGGTATTTTTTAAAACAATGCACAAATTTTCCAAAAATGATCTTATATGCAAAAAATATCACTCATAGATTGCCTATTTTTGCTTTTAACATAGAAGGAATTTCTCCTTTTGATTTAGCTTACAAACTAAGCAAAACTTATAAGATAGAAACAAGAGCAGGCTGTGCTTGCGCAGGACCCTATGGGCATGATTTACTAAAATTAAAAGATAATCAAGAATTAAATTTTAAACCAGGTTGGCTAAGAGTGGGTTTTCATTATACACACACAAAAGAAGATATAGAGTATTTTTTTAAAGCCTTGAAAGCAAGTATCAAGGCTTTAAGTTGATTATTGTAAATCGTATTTTTCTACGATTTTTTGGTAAGTACCATCAGCTTTAACTTTTTCTAAACCTGCATTAATTTTTTGAACAAGCTCAGTTTGTTTTCCTTTATCAAAAGCTATACAAAACCCTGAACTTCCATCATTTTCTTCTAAAAATGCTTCTAACTCTTCATTAGTTTTTAAATAACCTTTACCGATATCTTTATCTGTTAAAACTGCATCAACTTTACCAGCTTTTAAAGCCAAAATTGCAGCTAACATTTCTTCGCTAGCCACCACTTGAGCATTTGGAATAGCCTTAGCAGCGCTTTCTTGGATGGTTCCAAGTTGAACACCTATTTTTTTACCTTCCAAACTTTGTTTATCACTAATACTAGAATCTGTTTTTAGTTTTAAATATAAATTTTTAGTATTAAAATAAGTATCACTAAAATCCATACTAGTAAGTCTTTGCGGTGTTGAACTCATAGCAGAAGCTATCATATCAATCTTTCCAGCTTTTAAAGCAGGGATCAAACCATCAAAACTCATGTTTACCCACTCAAGTTTTAAATTTTCTCTTTTTGCAATCTCTTCTAGTAAATCAACATCAAATCCGGTAATTTTTGCATCTTTAACAAAATCAAAAGGAGGATAATTTGCAGCTATACCTACTTTATAAACTTTTTCACTAGAAGCACTAGCTTGATTTTTATCGCTTGAGCAAGCACCTAAAGCTAATATACCAAATAACGCTAAAACAACATATAATATTTTTTTCATTTTTAATCCTTTAAATTATATTTAACTAAAAATTTTTCTAAAGTGCCATCTTTTTTCATTTCTTCTAAGTGTTGATTAACTTTAGAAATTAAATCCTTAAATTCATTTTTTCTAAATGCTATACCAAAACCTTCACTTCCATCATCTTCTTCATAAAAAGCAGTTACGTTAGAATACTGTTTTAAAAAATTCATAGCACTTGCTTTATCAGTTACCACAGCATCAATTTTTTGAGCATCTAAGTTTAAAAAACAATTTAGCATACTTTCATTAGCTACTACAACTGCATTTGAGATTTGCTTTGCAGCATTTTCTTGGATAGAACCGAGTAAAACACAAATATTTTTTGATTTTAAATCCTCTTTTTTTGAAAAATTGCTAATTTTATGTTTTAAATATACATTTTTATCTTTAAAATAAGAAATACTAAAATCAACATTTTGTGCTCTTTGAGGAGTAATTCCCATAGAAGAAATAATAAGATCGATTTTCTTACCCATTAAGGCTGGAATAAGAGCATCATAACTCATATTAATAAATTCTATTTTAAAATTAGCTCTTTTTGCTAATTCCTGGATAATATCTACATCAAAACCACTGAGTTTTCCATCTTGCATAAATTCATACGGTGGATAACTTGCTTCTATGCCTACCTTTAAAATCTTATCTTGATTTTCGACTTGTTTTGAACAAGCACTTAAAATCAAAACACCAAATAATATTAAAACAACACATAATATTTTTTTCATTTTATCTCCTAAAGATTAAATTAATAAAAGTTACAATGTGTTTAAACGCCTGTATTTTTTCATTAGCACTCCTTTGTTTTAGTAAATTGTCTAAAATTATAGCAAAAAAATATTTTTTTAATATTTTAATTTCCATAGTTTAATTTTTATTTCATTTCTTTAAAAATAAATTATAATTGTTTTTTTAAAAAACAAAGGAGTGCTTTAACCACATAAAGACGATTTACAGCTTCTTCAAAAATAACTTTAGAATGCTTCTCAAAAATTTCTTCACTAACTTCAAAACCTTTGTATGCAGGTAAACAATGAAGCAAAATAGCGTCTTTATTTGCATATTTCATCGCTTTATTATCAATCATAAAACCATCAAAGTCTTTTATTTTATTTTCTTTTTCAACTTCTTCGCCCATTGAAACCCATGTATCAGTCACAACAACATCTTTGTCTTTCAAAGCTTCAAATTTATTATGAAATAATGAAATTTTTGCACCTGAAATTTCTGATTTTTTTGTAACAAAATTCCAAACTTGTGTGTTTATACTATAATTTTTTGGTATGGCTATACTAATTTCATAACCTAAAATCGCAGAAGCTATCAACCAAGAATTACATACATTATTACTATCTCCTATAAAAGCAATTTTTAAATTGTTATCTTTTTCCTTACCTTGTTCTTTAATAGTTAATAAATCTCCTAAAATCTGCGTTGGATGATAAAGGTCACTTAAACCATTAATAACATGAGCTTTAGAATATCTTGCAAATTCTACTAAACTATCATGATTTTTTACTCTCATCATTATAAAATCCACCATAGAACCAATAACCCTAGCTGTATCTTTAATAGATTCACCTCTACCAAGTTGCAAATCATTACTATTTAAACATATGGCTTTCCCACCAAGTTCTGTAATTGCAAGTTCAAAAGCCATTCTTGTACGCGTAGAATTTTTTTCAAAAATCATTGCCAAGGTTTTGTCTTGCAATAATTTTTTTGGATTTTTTTTCAAATCAGCAGCATGATTAATAATATTTAAAATATTTTCTTTAGTAAAATCCATCAATGTTAAAAAGTGTTTCATTTACATATCCTTATTTTTAATTTATCGACAAAAAATAATATAATATAGTTTTATTTATAAAATATTAATAATATTGTATATTATATAAAAACTTTAACAAATAAATACAAATTTATATTTTTACCTTTTTACTAATCATTAAAACATAGCCTATTCCAAGACAAATAGACCACATTGAACTACCTCCATAGCTTAAAAGCGGCACAGCAACACCTTTTAATGGAGTCAAGGAAATAATTCCAAAAGCATTCATAAAAAATGAAAATAATAAAAGCAAAGCTACACCCGAACAAAACAAAAAATGAACTTTATTTTCACAACGCCCTGCTATTCTAAAAATTCGAAGTATTACCATCAAATATATAAAACAAATAATACTTAATCCCAATAGTCCTATCTCTTCAGTAATCCCTGATAAGACAAAGTCCGTGTGCACCTCACTTAAAAATCCTAGTTTAAAAGTTCCAAGCCCTAAACCCTCTCCAAAAAATCCACCATGAGCTATAGCATTTAAACTATGTGAAATTTGATAAGGCTCTGAGTTGTGACTTACTCTTAAAACACTTGCTAGCCAATCAGGAAAGAAAGGTAAAAACGCATCTTGGATATTTCCCCACCAAGCAGAAATACGCTGAATTCTTCTTTGATTACTTAAGATTACCAAAACCCCAATCATTCCAACAATAACCACGCCAAAAGCAAAAAGTCTTTTACTAGCTCCTGCAAAAAAAGCTAAAGCAAAAACCAAGAAAAAAGAAATAACGCTTTGCCCTAAATCATTTTGTGTCATATAAATATAACCAATAACAAAAGCAGCTAAAATAAAATAAGGAATTAAAATTAAAACTTCATGTTTGATTGCTTTTTTGCTATCATCAATTCTTCTTGTATAAGACCAAGCAAGGAAATAAATCAAGCCTATTTTAAAAAATTCAACTGGAGAGATAGATAAAGGACCAAGCCTAATCCACCTTTTAGCACCACCTGCTGCAGTAGCAAGAAAAGTAGGTAGAAAAGGTAAAATAAGTATAAATAAAAAAGAGATGAGTAAAACGCTTATCATCAAATAATGCGCCATTTTACTATCAGGATTTAATCTTGAAACAAAATAAATAATAGCTATACCACTAAGCCCAAAAAAAAGCTGTCTGATAAAAAAGTGAAATTCATTATATTCTAAATAAAGAACAGTAAAAGCACTTAAAGAATATGAAAAAAGTATTCCTATAGTTATAAGAATGCAACTTAAAAAAAATAACTTTCTATCAGCAACCAATGTTATTCCCTAAATTTTTATAAAAAATTAATTTTAATAAATTGCAACTTAAAATGATGTTATTTTAGCATCAAGTATTATTTTTATATAAAGATTTTAAGCTCTCATAAGCAAGCTGAATTTTCTCAAATTCTTCACGGCAATAAGCTTGTTCGATCTTACTTTTACCTTGATGGCGATCAGGATGATAAATTTTAACCAAATTAAGATAATTTTGTCTAATAGTAGCAAAATCATCACTAGAATTACATCCTAGTGTTTGAAAATAATTTTCAAAAAGCTTTGCCAGAGCATTAAATTTCCAATTAGTACTAGCTTTGTTTTTCATTTTATTTCTAAATTCTAAAAGCTGAGTTTCATTAATCGTAAAATCAACACAATATTTCAAATGCTCATTTACACTAGCTAAAATTTCTAAAAGATTTAAAGTATTATCATCTTTGTATTCTACTGAAAAAATACAATTTTTTTCATCATACACGCTTTTATGATCTTTAAAATACTGCTCTAAATACACAGCAAATAATTTTTCATTCGAACTTAGTGTGATTAAAATATTCTTTTGCGCAAAGCCTATTTTAGCAAAGATTACAGGCTTTAAAGTATTTGCTTGAGCAAGATTTAATTTAAAGGTTTTATAATGTGCAAAAGCAAGATTATCAATTTGATTTCCAGTGTTTTTTTTATATTTGTGATTAACAAGTTTTAAAAAATATCTTCTTTGAGGAATTTCATTTTCTACAAAAAAAGACAAGGTTTTATTTTTATTACCTATAACTTTGGAAAAATTTTTACGGATAAGATCTTGAAAATATTTAAACATTAAAAAATCATCAGTATTAACACTAACTGATTCTAAAGTTTGCACTACTTGCATAAAATCCTCTCTATAAACCTAACTCCACAAAAATGCTTGCTCATTTAAAGCACTAGTGTGTTTTAAAATTTCATTTGGACTATAATCGGCTTTATATGCTAAAGATTGACACCCTTTTACAAAATATCCCAAATAAATATATTTTAATTTTTTTAATTGTGCAAGTTTAATTTCTGTTAAAAGCGAATATTTACCAAGACTTAGATGGGAAAAATCTGGATCATAAAAACAATATATACTAGAAATTCCATCTTCTAAAATATCAATCAAATCAACACAAACTAACTTATTGTCTATATAAAAATCAAGCTCATATCCAAAAGTACCAGCATTATCTACATAAAGATTGTAATATTTTCTAAAATTTAAATCATAAATTTTCCAATTTCTTTTATCTTTTTGGTAATGGTGATATTTTTCATAAAGCAATAAATGCTCATCACTTAAAGAAGGTTTTTGTAAGATTATTTTAGTGGCTGTATTTTTTTTCAAAACCCTGCGATAACTTTTGCTAAAATGAAAATTTTCTACTAAAATACGTAAATTTTGACACTCATTGCAATCATTACATATTGGTCTTGAAAAATACGAACCAAAGCGACGCCAACCTCTTGAAACTAGTTCTTGATTTTGTGTTTTTGTGATAAAAGATATATAATTATACTCATTTCTACAGTATCTATTTTCAAGATAAGGACATTCTTCTTCTAAAGTACAAAAACCAATAATATTATTCATTAGATCTTTTTAATATCACTATTTTTTACAAATTCCATAAATTCATTAGCCAAACGCTCTTCTTTTAAAAACATATCTTCAAATTCTTGCTCTTGTTTTTTATTTTCATTTTGTTTAGCTAAATCTTTTTGTATAGCATCTAAGTCAGTATTTTTCATACTAACTCCACTTTTACTCGCTTTAACCTTTTCTTTTTTTACTTGACCTTGTTCTTTTTGAAGTGCTTTTTTTATATCTTTTAATTCATCTAAAAAACTCATGATTGTCTACTTTCTTTTATCTTTTGTAAAGTCGCAGCTATAGCAGCAATTACTTCTTCTTTGTTTTCTTGGTGTCTATCTTCTGTTTTTTCTAAAAGCTCTTCCATATGTGTTTCTATAAAAGAAGTATCAAAATACCCTCTTCTAAATTCTCTTATTTTGGTAATTGCAATCAAAAATGGCACGGTTGTTCTAATATCATCAATCACAAATTCTTTCAAAGCTCTCTCAAGTCTATTAACCGCACTATCATAACTTGAACCTTTAACGATTAATTTTGCAAGCAAAGAATCATAATAAGGTGGCACGGTATAGTCTTTATATAAATGACTATCCACTCTTACAGATGGCCCTAAAGCTGGAAAATATTCTGTGATTTTACCCGGACTTGGAATGAAATTTTTCCATACATTTTCTGCTGTAATTCTAGCTTCTATCGCAAAACCTCTTGGCTTTATATCACTTTGTTCAAGATCTAAAATTTCCCCATTTGCTATACGAATTTGTCTTGTGATAAGATCAATTCCTGTGATTTCTTCTGTGATTGGGTGTTCTACTTGAATTCTTGTATTCATTTCCATAAAATAAAATCTATTATAATCATCAAGTAAAAACTCAACCGTCCCAACATTGGTATAACCCACAGCTTTTGCAGCAGCTACTGCGGTAACTCCTATGGTTTTTCTTAGTTTTTCTGAGATACTTGGACAAGGTGCAATTTCAATAATTTTTTGATGTCTTCTTTGTATTGAACAATCTCTTTCACAAAGATGAATGATATTACCATAATTATCTGCTAAAATTTGAAACTCAATATGCCTTGGATTAATAACATATTTTTCCATAAAAACTTCATCATTTTTAAAAAAGCTTAATGCCTCTCTCTTACAAGCTTCAAAAGATTTTTCTAAATCTTCTTCTTTATGTACTACGCGTATACCTCTACCACCACCGCCACCACTGGCTTTTAAAATCACCGGATAACCTATTTTTAAAGCTTGAAGTTTTATCTCTTCTAATGTACAATGATTTAATTTTTCAGTACCTGGAACCACAGGAATTCCATTTTTTTTCATTAAATATCTTGCTATATTTTTATTTCCCATTTTACGGATAACATCTGATTTTGGCCCTATAAAGACAATCCCTGCTTCTTCGCATTCTTTAGCAAACTCATAATTTTCACTTAAAAAGCCATATCCAGGATGTATAGCATCGGCTCCACAAGCTTTAGCAATTTCAACTATTCTTTTGCCATCTAAATACCCTCTTATGGCATCAGTTCCTATTCTATATGCTTCATCAGCAACTTTTACATGCAAACACTCATGATCAGGTTCAGTATAAACAGCAACGCTTTTTATATGTAAATCTCTACAAGCACGGATTACCCTTACTGCAATCTCACCTCTATTAGCTATTAAAATCTTATGTATCATTACTTTGCCTTAAGCTAAAATATTATTCAAAGAAGATTAGCATAAAAATATAAAAATTCTATAAAATTACTTGTTTTTGCTAATTTTAAGATTTTTTTGATAAAATTACTCTTTTATTTTGCGCCCATAGCTCAGCTGGATAGAGCATTTGATTGCGGTTCAAAAGGTCAGAGGTTCGAATCCTCTTGGGCGTACCACTTTATTTACATTCTTTGTCTATAAAATTCCTTTCTAAAATTTTCAAATTCATCTTTGATAATAGCTTCACGCATTTGCTTTACCAAATTTAGATAATAATGCAAATTGTGAATACTTGCAAGTCTAAAAAAGGTTAATTCTTTAGCTTTAAATAAATGATTTAAATAAGCCCTTGAAAAGTTTTTACATGTATAGCAAGAACATTTGCTGTCTATAGGAGCATGATCAGTAATAAATTCTGCTTTTTTGATATTAAATTTTCCAAAGCTAGTAAATAAAGTTCCATTTCTTGCATTTCTTGTTGGCATCACACAATCAAACATATCAACACCTCTTGCTACATTTTCTACCAAATCTTCAGGTGTGCCAACTCCCATTAAATATCTAGGACGATTATTATCTACATAAGGCATCATAGCTTCAACCGTATTGTACATAGCCTCATTTTCTTCTCCTACGCTCAATCCACCTATAGCAAGTCCATCAAAATCCATCTCACAAAGTGCTTGAGAACAAATTTTTCTAGCTTCAAAATCCGTTCCACCTTGGATAATACCAAAGATATTTTGCCCTATTCCCACACCCTGACTTTGTTTTAATTTATGATAATCAATAGCTTCTTTTGCCCATTTTATAGTACGTTTTAAAGAAAGCTCTATCCTTTCTTTACTTGCAGGCAAAGCCACTAAATCATCTAAAATCATCATAATGTCTGAGTTAAAATCATACTGAGCATCTAAAACGCTTTGCGGGGTAAAATAATGCAAACTTCCATCAATATGACTTTTAAATTGAATTCCTTTTTCATCAGGTTTGGAATTTTTACTTAAAGAAAAAGCTTGAAAGCCTCCACTATCTGTTAAAAAAGATCTATTAAATTTACTAAAACCATGCAAGCCACCCATTTGTTTAATCACCTTAGATCCTGGTCTTAAATACAAATGATAAGTATTTGCTAAAATGATTTTTGCGTTTAAAATCTCACTCATATCAACAGCATCTAAGCTTTTAATCGCAGCCAAAGTTCCAACTGGCATAAAGATGGGAGTTAAAATTTCACTATGTGTAGTTTTTATACGACAAGCTCTAGCATTTGCACTTTTATATTGAACTTCAAATTCCATTGATTTTCCTATATTTTTTGCATAATCATACCAAAGACTTGCTTATAAGTTTTTTGAAAGAAAGCCTGTTTTTAACAGGCTTAAGATTTTAGTAGTTTTTTACAAATTCAACGATTTTTTCACAACCTTCAATGATATCTTTTTCATTAGTTGCATAAGAAAGTCTAAAATACCCTTCCATACCAAAACCTATGCCTGGTACTAAAGCTACTTTTTGCTCTTCTAATAATCTTTTACAAAATCTCATAGAATCACTATCAACTTCCTTACAAGAGATAAATAAATAAAAAGCTCCTTGTGGAATTTGTTCTAATTTTAACTTATCGCTTTTAGCTAAAATTTCACACGCTAATTCTCTACGCTTTAAAAAGGCTTGTCTCATCATTTCAATATCACGATCTGCTTTTCCAAGCAAGGCTGGTAAAGCTGCATGCTGAATGATTGAGCAGATATTTGAAGTGCTTTGTCCTTGTAATTTTTTAACAGCATTATTAAACTCACTCATTTTGCTTGCCATGTATCCAAAACGCCATCCTGGCATAGCACCACATTTACTAAGACCGTTAATACTTACAGTTCTATTTAAAGCATCTTCACTAACTTGCGCAAAAGCACAAAATTCTCCATCATAAACTAATTTTTCATAAATCTCATCACTCAAAACTACGATTTTAGTTCCCTCTAAAACCTTAGCTAAAGCAGTAATTTCTTCTTTAGAATATATAGCACCCGTAGGATTTGATGGGGAATTAAACATCAAAACCTTTGTTTTTGGAGTAATAGCTTGTTTTAATTGCTCAGGAGTAATTTTAAAGCCATTTTTTGCTTCACCTTCTATAAATACAGGAGTTGCGCCTGCAAATTTCACCATTTCAGGGTAACTTACCCAATAAGGACTTGGTATAATAACCTCATCACCTTCTTCAACTAAACACTCAATTGCCATAAACAAAGAATGTTTAGCACCAACATTGGTAATGATTTCACTTGCTTTATATTCTAAATTATTATCATTTTTAAATTTATATTGTATAGCTTCTATAACTTCTTTTATACCCACAACAGGTGTATAAGCTCCACAACCTTTTTCAATAGCTTCAATTGCTGCTTTTTTAATGATTTCTGGAGTATCAAAATCAGGCTCACCTGCTGAAAAACTAATAACTTTTTCACCATTTGCTTTTAAAGTTTTGGCTATATCAGTCATTACTAAAGTTAAGGATTCTCCTAAATTTTGAGATCTTTGACTTAGCATTTTTTATCCTTTATTTTTTTGCTTTGATTTTTATTTGTGTTAATTGTTACAACTTGGAGCTTAAAAAAATCTACGAATAAAATTAAGAGTGTATATTTTTATAAATTTGTGTAGAAACTATACATTTTCTACACATAAAAATTTTATATTGTTTCTTTGAGTAATTATTCTAAAGCTTCTATATCGCTTTCATTATGATGGATAAAACGCTCATCTTTTTCTATAGTTTCAACCAAACGCCCTACTCTTTCCCATCTAACTTTTTTATTTTCATCCCATGAAAAATAAATAAACCAAGGTTGACCAACTATGTATTTATAATCTACACTCCCCCAAAATCTACTATCACTAGAGTGATCACGATTATCACCCATCATAAAATACTCATTTTCAGGTACTTTATAATAATAAGCATTAAAACCATAAATATTATTAGCACCTAATTCATCAAAAGAAACGGGCTTCATAGCAAATTGACCTAAATTTAAATAGCGAAAAAACACACTTTCTATATCCACTCTAGAATCATAATGTATTCCTTTTTCTACAAAAGGTTCTTTTACAAAAAGTCTTCCGCCTATGATTTTTGTTTTATTAGGATAATAATCTTTCATATACTCATCACCCTCAACCATACGCACATATAAGGTTTTATTTGCAAAAACAACCTCATCTCCGCCCTTAGCCACACATCTTTTTACATAATGAATTTTTGGCTCATGTGGATATCTAAATACTACAATATCTCCTCTTTTAGGACCCTCAGCACTTACTAAATGCCCATTTTTATTAAAATCAGGTAAAACAGGTACTTCTATCCAAGGAATATGCGGAGTTGGAATACCATAGGAGAATTTTTTTACAAATAAAAAATCCCCCACTAATAAAGTATTTTTCATAGAACCACTTGGTATGGTAAAAGCTTGTATAAAGAAAAATATAATCAATAAAACAACTATTAAAGTTCCTGTCCAAGATTGTGTGAATTTATAGATTTTTTTGAAAAAATTCATTTTTTAATCCTATTTTTAGCTGATTTTATAGTATTTTCTAAAAGCATTGCTATAGTCATAGGCCCTACCCCGCCTGGTACAGGAGTAATATAACTAGCTTTTTTGCTTACATTTTCAAAATCAACATCACCTACTATTTTTCCATCAACCCTATTAATCCCTACATCAACTACTATCACATCCTCTTTAACCATATCTTCTTTTAAAAGATTTGGACAACCTGCCGCTACAATGATAATATCAGCATTTTTTGTATAAGCTTTTAAATCTTTTGTATAAATATGACAAATACTCACACTAGCATTAGCATTTAATAAAAGCGTAGCCATAGGACGACCTACTATATTAGAAGCTCCTATTACAACCACATCAGCACCTTGTAATTTTATATCATAATGCTCTAAAATTTTCATAACACCCAAAGGCGTACATGGCAAAAAACCACCTTTTAAATTTAAATTTAAATTCCCGACATTAAAAGGATGAAAACCATCTACATCTTTATTAAAATTAATACTTTCTAGGATGATATCTTTATTAATATGTGCTGGTAATGGAAGCTGAACTAAAATTCCATCAACACTATCATCATGATTTAAAGTATTAATCAAAGCCAAAAGTTCATTTTGAGTTGTGTTTACATCAAGCCTATAAACCAAAGACTTAATCCCACATTGCTCACAAGCCTTTGCTTTAGAGCCCACATAAGTAGCACTAGCAGGATCTTCACCTACTAAAATCACGGCCAAACAAGGCTCTATACTTTGGGTTTTAAGTTCTAATACTTCTTGTTTTAGATTATTTTTTATCTCATCACTTAGCTTTTTACCATCTAAAAGTGTCATTTCTTTCCTTAAATTTATAGCTTTCTTTAACTTAAAAAATTGTATCATAATAAAACTTCTTTTTTTGTTAAAGGTGATAAATGAAAATTATTTTATTTTTGTTTTTTATAGTTTATGGTATTTGGGCTGAAGATTTTATCTCACCTAAAGAATACCAAGAATCCCTTTACAAAAATCCAAGAGGCATAAGTTGTGCTAAATGTCATGGTGATGGAGGTCAACAAATACTAGGATATTATACTAAAAATGGAGAAAAAATTCCTTTTATAGTGCCAAGTATTAAAAACACTCCTTATACACGTTTTAGAGAAATTCTAAGTCAACCTCAAGAGGCAAAAAGCATTATGCCAACTTACTCATTAACAGAAGATGAGATGAAATCGCTTTATGATTATATTACTAACAACAAAAGGAGTAAAAAATGAAAAATAATAAAAAGGCCTTTGAAGAAGCTTGTGAATATATAGCAGGTGGGGTTGATTCTCCTGTGCGTGCTTTTGCAAGTGTAGGTAGCAATCCTTTATTTATCAAGCAAGGAAAAGGTGTTTATATTAGCGATATAGAAGATAATACTTATATAGATTATGTACAAAGCTGGGGACCTTTACTTTTTGGACATTGTGATGAGGATATTGAAAAAGCTTGTAAAAAAGCTTTAGAACATGGTTCAAGCTTTGGCGCACCAACCCTAGCTGAAACTAAATTAGCTAAATTTATCCTAAAAGATTGGCCGCATTTAGACAAAATACGCTTTGTAAGTAGTGGCACAGAAGCTACTATGAGTGCTATTCGTCTTGCAAGAGGATTTAGCAAAAAAGATAAAATCATCAAATTTGAAGGGTGTTATCATGGGCATTCTGATTCTTTACTAGTAAGTGCTGGAAGTGGTGCAGCTACTTTTAACACCCCAAGTTCTTTAGGTGTTTTAACCGATGTAGCTAAAAATACTCTAGTAGCTATTTATAATGACATTGATAGTGTTAAAAACTTAATCAATAACGATGATAATATAGCTTGTATCATTATAGAGCCAATTGCAGGAAACATGGGCTTAGTACCTGCTAAAATAGAATTTTTACAAGAGCTAAGAAAACTATGTGACGAGCATCAAATTCTTTTAATTTTTGATGAAGTTATGAGTGGTTTTAGAGCTTCATACCTAGGCTCTTTTGGAATTAATAATATAAAAGCTGATATAGTAACTTTTGGTAAGGTTATAGGCGGAGGTATGCCTGCGGCTGCTTTTGCTGCAAGAGCTGAAATTATGGATTTATTAAGTCCTTTGGGCGGGGTATATCAAGCAGGAACACTAAGTGGCAATCCTCTTGCTATGGCTGCAGGTTATGCGAGCTTAAAAAAAGCAAGAAATTATGAAGGTTTATATGAAAAATTAGAAAAACTAGGCAAAAGACTTACTCAAGGCTTTAAAGAAGCTGCAAATGATTGTAAAATTCCTTTGCAAGTTAATTGCGTTGGTTCTATGTTTGGATTTTTCTTTTGTGAAAACCCTGTTAATAATTATCAAGATGCTTTAAAATCAGATACTAAATTATTTGCTAAATTTCATGCACAAATGCTAAGCAAAGGCGTGTATTTGGCACCATCTCAATTTGAAACAGGTTTTATATGTGAATGTATGGATAAAAAAATCATTGATAAAACTATACAAGCAGCACAAGAAAGTTTTAAAACCCTATGAATAAAAGACAAAAAATCATTCGTAAAGGTATAGAAGCTGCAGATGGATTAAGCCTTGGTATATCCATGGTTGTAGCTGTTTTAATCGGGGTTGGTATAGGCTATTTTTTAAAAAATTTAACCGGTATATCTTGGCTTTTTTGGGTAGGAGTGTTTATAGGAGTAGCTGCGGCGATTTTAAATGTTTACAAAGCTTACAAAGCACAAGTAAAAAGCTATGAGGAATTTAAAGAAGAAAATCGCTATAAAGATTTAAAAAATGATCCTAAAGCCTAAAATTTTACTAAAACTCTTGCTAGGATTAAATTTACTTTTCTTAGCAGGAGTTTTTTTCTATAAAGGAATAAGCTTTGAATTATTCATCAGTTTTGAATTTGGATTTTTAGCTCAAAATTTGATCATTTTATTTTCTTTTTTAAATTACAAAAATTTTATTTATAAGGCTGCTAAAAATTACACTTTTACTCAAAGACCCTTGCAAATTTTTGCTAAAAAACGATATTCTTTGCCAAAAATTATAAAATTTATCCATATAGATGACGATTTAAAACCAAAATTTAAAAGTATTTTTAAAAACGCATTAGCTTTTTTTTCTTTGTTTAAAATTTTTGCTTATGTGTTTTTAATAGCAGGATTTTTATTTTTAGAGTTTCAAGGCTTAATGAGTATTTTTGCCTTGTTTTGTGCAATGTTTGTCACACCCATAGCGGTATTAATATATAATTTTTTAATAAGAAAATGTTGAGCTCAAAAAGAACGATTAGATCATTAACTGCATTGTTTTTTGGTATGATTTTTGTTTTTATAGGAAGTGCTTTAACGGTAAATTCTATAGCAATTATTTTAAAACATAACGATGTTAGTAATTTTTATATAGGGATAATAGGAAGTTGTTATTTTCTTGGTGCTATGGTAAGCACTATTAGTGCTCATAGGATAGTCTCTAAAGTAGGACATATAAGATCTTTTGGAATTTTTGCCATCATTTTTGGTATAGCTACTATGCTTCATAGTTTAAACTCTAATCTTTATTTTTGGATGGTTTTGAGATTTTTGCTTGGTTTTTGTTACTATGCACTTTTAATGGTCATAGAATCATGGCTTAATGAAAAAGCAAAAAATGCTATTCGCTCAAGAGTAATAGCCTTTTATGAAGTAGTATTTTACTCATCATCAGGCTTTGGAATTTTACTTATGTCATTTGACTTCCCAAGCAATACAGTATTTATTTTAAGCGCTAGTTTTATTATGTTTGCCTCTATTCCTTTATTTTTAATCCGTATTAAAGAGCCGGTTTTACCACAAAAAACCAAAATTTCCATCCCTAAAGTTTTTGATATAGTGCCTTTAGCTTTAGTGACAAGCTTTATAGCAGGTATGCTTTTAAATGGATTTTTCTCCATGGCTTCTTTATTTATACTTATACAAGGATTTGGCGCAAAAGAAGCTTCGATTTTTATATTTTGTACCATGTTAGGAGGATTTATATCTCAACTTTTCATCGGAACCCTTTCTGATAAAATTAGTCGTAAATTTGCTATTATTTTATGTGCTTTTACGGCTTTAAGTGCTATGCTTTGTATTTTATTATTAAGCTATAATATTTATTTAAAATACTTTTTTGGCTTTTTACTGGGTATGGGAATGTGTTGTTTATATGCTCTTTCTTTAGCTAGAGCAAATGACATGCTTGAAGATTCTAGCAAAAGAGTTGAACTTGGCAGAGCCGTTCTTTTTACTTATTCTTTTGGTGCTTTATTTGCGCCTGCTGTGCTTGGAACTTTGATGTATTATTTTGAAGGCAATGGTTTTATGTATTTTTACATCGTTTTATTAACTGTTTTAATTGCCTTTGCTATAGATAAACCAAAATTTAAAAATCTGACCAAATTTAAAAGAAAACCAGGTAATATGGTAATGCTAGATGATAACTAATATTTCTAACAATCAAAATCAATTTGCAAAAAATGAAACAAGCAAAGACAACAAAAGCGAGAAATCAGACAAAAAAACCTCACTTAACGATGCTTTAAAAAATCCTTTATTTTCTAAAAATGATCCTGAAGTCAAATTACCTAAAGACTATGTAAGCAAAATCGATCAAAAATTACAAGAATTATTAAATAAACTCTTAGATCAAATCAAAACCAACAAAGATCCTGATTTAGCAGTATTAAAAAATCACAAAGATTTAAATTTTGCACCTAATTTTGCTAATGAAGTTAAAAAACTTCAAGCAGAGCTTTCTAAAAATCCTGAATTTGAAAAACTACTTAAAGTTTTAGAAGATCTAGTTAAACCCGCTAAAGATATCAACAATAAAAATCTTTCATCTTTGGTAAAAAATTCAGGTGTATTTTTAGAAGCAAAACTCAATCATTCTTTAAAAGAGCAAAATTTACCACAAAGCTTTTTTAATCTTTTAAATACCATAAAAGGAGCTACTAGCGAAAATCTAAAACGCGATATAAGTAATTTAGATCTTAAAAATCTTGATACTACAAGCACCTTAAAAGAACTTATTCACATCTTACAAAATCACAAAAAAGATAATAAAATTTCCTTAGAAAATACAAACTACAAGACACTTTTTAAACTATTTGATAAAATAGAAAATTTTAAAAATTATATCAATAAAAATCCAAACTCCATTAGCCAAGAAAAGCTACAAAATATTGCTAATAATTTCATTAAAAATCTTAATAAAAATTTAGCACTTATCAATAAAGAACTAGCCAAACCTGAAAATATAAAAATTCAAAATACGCATATACTAAAAGAACTTAGTCAAAGCATTAAAGATCTTATAACACTTTTAAAAGACATAAAAAATCACAAAAACAAAACTGAAATAACACAAGAAAATTTAAATAAAACTCCACATACTAAAGACATCAAAGAAGAATCAAAAGAGGAAATAAAAACTCCGCAAAAAAACACAGAGGACAAAAAAGAAACTCAACAAAAAAAAGAAAGCACGACAAAAGATAAAGAAATTCAAAACACAAAAGAAGAAAAAACACCACAAAAAAATACTGAAGAACCAAGCAAAAATGACAACAAAAGTCAAAATTTACAAACAAATAACACTAAATTAGAAGATATATTTAAAAGTACTTCAGGTAAAATTTTACTAGAAGATATTTTCAAACAAAATGTGAGTAAAAATCTTAATTTTAGTCAAAATTTACAAGAAGAGCTTTTAAATAACCTAAACAAAGAACTAGGCCTAATAGGAAGAAAACTCAATGAGGTTTTAAAAGCTTTAGATCCTAAAAATTATGAAGCAAAAAATTCTTTAGATGATATAAAAAATATAGAAAAAAAATTAGAACTTTCTATAAAAGATCTTGGAAAAATTACTCCAAAAGATACCGCAGAAATTTCTTCAGAATTGCAAAAAGACATTAAATCTACTCTTTTGCAAGTTTCTAATCTGGCTAAAAATTTAGACAATGAAAGCATACTAAATCAAGCAAATCGTCTTATAGCTCAGCTTGAGTTTAATCAGCTTTTATCTTTGGCTAATAATAGTATTCATACTTTTTTACCTTTCTTTTGGGATGATTTAGAAAAATCTAATGTAGTTTTTAAACGTGGCAAAAAAGATAAATTTTATGCGCAAATTAATCTTGAATTTGAAAAATTAGGAAAAATCAATGTATTTTTATCTCTAAGTAATGATAAATACATTGATATAAATATGATGATAGAAAATGTTAATTTTAGAAAAAAACTTTATGAAAGAGCACATGAGTTAAAAAAAGCCTTGGTTAAAGTAGGACTTCTAAGCTCTAATTTTTTCATCAGCGATATAGTTAAAAGCAAATTTCACAATCAAGAAGAATACAATGACTTTAATATGGGTTTTGATACAAGGGCTTAAAAATGGCTAAAAAAACAAAAAAAGCCGTTGCACTAGGTTATAACAAAGAAGATCAAAATGCACCAAAAATCTTAGCTAATGCCAAAGGTGAAAACGCTGCTAAAATCATCTCTTTAGCCAAAGAAAATGGCATACCCATAAAAGAGGATAAAGACTTAGTAGAAGTTCTTAGCAAGCTTGACTTAGGTGATGAAATCCCACCTAATATGTATAAAGCAGTGGCTGAAATTTTTGCCTTTTTATATAAAGTTGCTAATGAAGATGAGACTAAACAAAGTCCGCAATCTTCTTAGAAAATTCAACTTGCTCATAAGCATTTTTACTAAATTTTAAAAACCCTTTTTGAGCGATTAAAACTATCGTCGAACCTAGCTCAAAATTTCCAAGTCTTTGACCTTTTTTTACAAAAAGCTCATCATAAGTATGAGTAAAATCAAAATTTGCAGCATTAGTTTGTATGCTAGTATCAAAGCTAAAATACATTTTACCAACATTTAGCGCACCCACAAATACCATCCAAAGTATAAATTTTCCCTCCACTAAGCACTTTAAAACTACTCTTTCATTTTTAGTATAAAGGTTTATAATCTTAGCTAACTTTGCCTCACTCACACTAAATAAAGCCCCACTCATATAAGTAGCACTTAAAATTTGCATATTACAAGGTGCGTGATAATGATGATAATCTTTTGGAGATAGATAAATATTTGCATAATCTATGCCATTTTCTAATTCTTCTTTGCTAGCTGAGTTTTTTAAAAGCTCTTCTATGCTATAACTTGAACCTTTAATGCTAAAGGCTAAATTTTCTTTTAAATCATTTTGAAAACTACTTCCAAGTTCTAAAATTTTACCATCACTTGGACTTACAAAGCCATCTTCTAATTCTCTCTCATTTAACAAAATTCTTGTAAATAAAGCATTTAAGCTCTCATATTCTTCTAAAGGTTTAAATTCACTCATATTGATATTAAAAGCATTTACATAAACTTTATTAATGTTTTTTTGTATGATTTTTGGAAATTTATATTTTGCTATGATTCCAAACATTTTTGAAGCACTATTGCTAAATCCCACTCATTCTCCTTTTAATCTAATCAAAGCTATCTCGCTAGGAGCTAAAAATCTCACAGCAGGCCCCCAAAATCCAGCCCCACTGCTTACATAAAGCAAACTATCTTTGCTTAATTTATAAAGCCCATACACAAAGCCTTGCTCTAAATATACTAGCAAAGAAAAAGGGAAAATTTGTCCTGCGTGTGTATGTCCTGATAAAATCAAATCAAACCCACTCACATCATAAGTTTTTACATATTTTGGCTGATGCGTGATTAAAATATTAACTTTTTCTTGATTGATTTGAGTTTTAATTTTTTCTATATTGCTTTCTTTAAAGCCCAAACGTTTAGCAGCCAAATCCAAAGTCCCACTTAAAGTAAAATCTCCAAAATCAATACTTTCATCTTCTAAAACTTTGAAATTTTTAAGCGTTTTAAGCTTTTTGCTTATTGCATTTATATCATTATAATACTCATGATTTCCATAAACAAAATAAGTACCATATTTTGATTTAAAATTTTCTAACAAATTAATATAAGACATACTAGTTATATCTGCATCGATTAAATCCCCAGCTATAATGACTATATCAACATTTAAAGCATTAACCTCATCAATTAAGGTTTTTAAAAAATCTTCACCTAAATTTTTCCCTAAATGCACATCAGAAAGCAAAGCTATGTTTAAACCTTCTTTTAAATTTTTAATTTTAATATCTACCTCATTAACCTTAGGTGTGCTAATAGCATTTACAAAGCCTTTAAACACCATACTAACGCTAAGTATAATAAGCCAAGAATCAAAAATTAATTTTAAAAACTTTCTTCTTTGAAGGCTAAAAATTTGCTCTTTTTTATTTTCGTTAAAGAAAATCCAAGAACCAATTTCAAAAACCACTCCAAAAAGCAAGAAAAAGCAAGTAATAGTAGGAAAAATAGCTAAAATATAATAAAGCTTTTCATGCAAAAAATCCCCACGCATATTTACAAAAAAGATTAATTCGCATGCAAAAACTATTAAAACAAAAGCTAATACAAACTTCTTATAAGGTTTTAAAAATTCAACCCTACTTAAAAATCTTTTATAAATATACCAATTTGCCAAAGCAAAAAATAAAACCAATAAAGTAAAAAAAACAAACACTCTCATAGTGTAATTTTATTTAAGCAAAATTAATACTTTTTAAAGTAAAATCGCAAAAAAACATTTGGGAAAGAAATTTGGCTTTAATAGATTTAATCGATGCAAATAAGAAATTTAATACAAAAATAGTTTTAGAAAATGCAAATTTTAGTGCAAATTTAGGAGAAAAAATCGCCATTATAGGCAAAAACGGCGAAGGAAAATCAAGTTTTTTAAAAGCCCTTATGGGAACTTTAAAACTAGATAGCGGTAGAGTGATTAAACAAAATAACACTAGCATAGGTATGCTAAGCCAACAAGTAAGCTTTGAAAGCACCTTAAGCGTGAGTGAGGCTATCAAAAAAGAACTTGAAGAAATTTACAAGGCCTTAAAAGAATTTGAAAACTATAACGAAAAACTAGCTCTTGATCCCGAAAATAAAGAATATTTAAAAAAAGTAGATGAATTAAGTTTATTTATAGATTCAAAAGATGCATGGAATTTAGACCAAAAAATACAAAGAATACTAGAAGAGTTTAAACTATTAGAGTATAAAGACAGAACACTTTGCTCTTTAAGCGGAGGAGAGATAAGGCGCGTAGGACTTTGCACGCTTTTGCTGAAAAATCCTGATATATTATTGCTTGATGAGCCAACCAACCATCTAGATGTATATATGAGTAGCTTTTTAGAAGAAAGATTGAAAGCTTCTAAAATGTGTGTTATTTTCATCTCCCATGATAGATATTTTATCGATGCAATAGCACAAAAATGCGTAGAAATAGAAGCAGGAAAACTAAGTATTTTTGAGGGTGGATATACGCAATATCTAGAAAAAAAAGCAGCTATTTTAGCTTCTTTAGCTAAAAGTCATGAAACCTTACTTAAGCAACTAAAAAGTGAAGAAGAATGGTTAAGAAGAGGAGTTAAAGCTAGACTTAAACGCAACGAAGGGCGTAAAGAACGCATTTTTAAAATGCGTGAAGAAGCCAAGAAAAACCCAGGAGCTATCAAACGCTTACAACTTGAGATTAAAAGAGCAAGTAAAAATTTCAACCAAACCCAAAGTCAAAACCGCAAAAAAATGCTTTTTGAACTTAAAAATATCTCAAAATCTATCGCTAACAAGACACTTTTTAAGGACTTTAATGCACGAATTTTACAAGGTGAACGCATAGCCATAGTAGGTAAAAATGGCTGTGGTAAATCTACTTTTTTAAAAATTTTACTTGATCAAATTCCACTTGATAGTGGAGAAATTAAAAGAGGTGAAGTTAAAATAGGCTATTTTGATCAAAGCAGAAGCTTACTCAATACCGATAAAAAACTTTTAGAAATTTTTTGCCCAAATGGCGGTGATCATATTCAAGTGCGTGGTAAAAATATGCATGTTTATGGGTATTTAAAACAATTTTTATTTCCAAAAGAATTTTTAGAGCTAAGTGTGAGTGTGTTAAGTGGGGGCGAGAAAAACAGAGTTGCTCTAGCCTTGCTTTTTACTAAAGAATATGATGTATTAATCTTAGATGAACCAACAAATGATTTAGATATAGCTACAATAAATATCTTAGAAGAGTATTTACTTTCTTTTGAAGGTGCGATTTTGCTTGTATCACATGATAGATATTTTGTTGATAAAATAGCAACTAAACTTTATGCTTTTGAAGAAAATGCCAATATTAATATAGAAGTTCTTTCTTATAGTGAATATTTAGAAAATGAAAAAGAATACAAGGACTTTGAAGAATTTTCTAAAAGTTTAGAAACAAACACCACAACAAGTGTAAAAACAAAAGAAAAATCAAGTAAAAAACTAAGCTATAAAGAAAATGAAATTTTAAACTCATATCCTGATAAAATTCATAAATTAGAAGAAGAAATAAAAGAAATAAAAAATGCTCTATCAAATCCTGAGTTTTATCAGAAAATCGGAATCAATAAACTTTATGAAGAATTAAAAGAAAAAGAAGAAATTTTGATTGTTTTAGAAGAAGAGTATTTTAAAATTCTTGAAAAATTTTGATAGATAAGATATTTAAAAAAACTTAATCTTTGTTTGTACTATAAAAAAGTTAATTTAATATTGTTTAGTTTTTTTATAACATATATAAAAAATTTATTCATTATATTATTTATTATTATTTATTATTTTTTAATATATATAAAGATATAATATCATTTCAAAATATTATTTTATTGAGGAGTTAAATGATGAAAAATTCAAGAAAAATTTTTCTATCAGCTTGCGTTGCTACTATGGTAGCTAGTTCAGCTCATGCCGTTATGGGGGGGGGGTATACCGTTTGGTGATGCTAACTTAAAAGACGAAAATAAAAATGGAAATTATTCTTTCATAGTAGATAAAGATACAGGTTCTATCTACGATATCTCTTCCGTCATTGGGTCTAGTTTTGATGGTAAAACAAACAAATTCATTAATCACTTAAATATAGATGCAGCTAAAAGCACATTTAACGTTGGCGCTAATGGTCAAGATGCAGAAATTGGTCATTATTTTGATGGAGAAAAAGATAAATTTTATTCTTTTAATATAAAAGCAAAAGAAATAATTTTTGATGGTAAAAATAATGCTTTAGGTCAAGATACTTCATTAAATGTAGGCAATACTGGGGTTATAGAAGGAAATCTAGCTCTGCTTAACGGTGCTGATCTTTTTATTAGCAATGGTACTTTAGGGAGTCAAAGTGCAAATGGTTCTTTACTAGTAAAAGGTAATTTTTCTGCAACAAATGCAAGTCTTGACTTTTATGGTAACCATAGCTTTCATATAACTGGAAAAGCAAATATAACAAACTCAACATTTAGCGCTACCAATGCTCCAGTAAGTGAAAACGGTATCTTTTTACTAAGTGCTGATGGTGGTTTTAATAAAAACATTACAACTTCAAATACAGCAGGTGTTTATACAGCTATATCAACAGCAGATGCTCTTGGACTAAGTGCAGAAGAAGCTAAAAAATATAACGAAAGTTTTGACTCAATAAAGGTAAATATAAAAAATGTAGACCACGAAATAAAAGTAGTAGGAAATTCTCTATATATCAGTGCTAATGTTGATACAAAAGCTTGGAATAAAAACATTAAAGAAAATGGTCTTGCTAAGTCTTTAAAAGAAGCTCAAAAATTAGCTTTAGAATCTATGATTGCCGAATATACAAGATTGATGAATGAAGCACCTGGTGTTCAACCAAAGGCGGATGCAAAACAAGATTTCACTAAAGCAGACTACCAACAAATAATTAGAGATTTAACAGGCAAAATGAATGCAATCAATGCAAACGATAAATCACCTGCATTTAATAGTCAAATTGATGCTGTATTAGGTTCAATCTTAACATCAAACAGACAACAAGCAGCAGGTAGTGCTTTAACCGATGCTATGGTAGGAAATGCACAACAGGCTAAAAATGTAGTAAATTCAGCTAGAGAAAGTGCAAATAACTCTAATCGCCAAGGCGCTATCCAAGTTATCAACCTAGCTAATGAAATGGCTATTTCAACTAGAATGATGCAAGATAGAAATCAAGGCGAAAACAGTGTTTGGTCTAATGCATTTGGTGGAGCAAATATGATAGGTAGCGAAAGCGACTCTGTATATGGTATTACACTAGGTATAGATAGACAATTTAGTGATTCAGTATTATTTGGAGCATATTTAACTTATGCTGACTCTAAATTAAACTACAATTCTATCAGTCAAGATGCAGACAATTTACAATTTGGTGCGTATTCAAGAATAACAAATGGGCAACATGAATTTGACATCAAAACATATGCACAATTTAGCTATACAGATCAAGAAAGATTTTTAAATGGAACCAGCAATAAATCTGACTATACTCAAACTTTCTTAGGTGCAAGCGGTGCATATGGATATGTATTTAATATGGGTGATAAATTTGATATTAAACCATTGGTTGGATTAAATGTTTACTATGGAAAAACTCCAGATTATACAGAAAATGGTCTTTGGGCTCAGCAAGTTGACTCAATGGACAGCTTTGCAGCGAGTGCTGAAATTGGAGCAGAATTTAGAAAAGGTTTTGATGGCGGTAGCTATTTCTATATCACTCCAAAAATTGAACAATTCTTTGCTACAAGTGGAAATGACTTTAAAGGACATTTCACAGGAAGTAACATGAATTACCATGTAGCTGGTGCTGAAAAAGATAAAACTTTTGGTAAAATCCTTATCGGAAGTAACATTAGCGTAACAGATAGATTCTCTGTTGATTTAAGCATAGGTGCTAAACAAATCCTAGGCAACAAAGATGATGATACTGATGAAACTTATGTAACTGGTAACATTGGTGTTAAATACTCATTCTAATTAGTAAAAAAAGAATTCTTCTTATACAAGCATAGGTAAATTTACCTATGCTTATTTACTTTCTTATTGCATACTTTTAAAAAAATTACATGGAAAAATTATGACTTTAATATCTATTTTATGTATTTACACGGCCTTTTTGATTTTTATATCTTATATGCAAATTTCTTTTTTAAAAAAAGAAAGAGAAAAGCAAGCAATTATTTTAAATGAGCATGATTATAAAAATGCTGCAAATATCGCCATAGAAAATGAAAAATACAAAATCTTTTCTAATCTTTATAATCTGATAATTAATATTTCTTGGATGAGCTTTGGCTTTTTATATTTAAAAGAAATTTTTATAAAAGAAAATTCTACTTTAGAAAATACTTTATTTTTACTTACATTTTTATTGATTATTAGTATTTTAAATTTACCACTTAGTTATTATGAAAGCTTTATAAAAGATAAAAAACACGGCTTTTCAAATATGACTTTAACACTTTTTATTAAAGACAGCATTAAATCTTTAGCCCTAATGCTTATTTTTGGCTTTTTAATTATCTATGCTTTAGTGTTTTGCTTTGAATTTTTTAACACATACTGGTGGATTGTTGCTTTTGCTTTAAGCTTTATAATCATACTTATTATAAATCTCATCTACCCTACTCTTATTGCACCTATGTTTAATAAAATGAAAAAACTTGAAGATGAAAATTTATTAGAAAAAATCACCAATTTAATGCAAAAATGTGGCTTTAGTGCAAATGGTGTTTATGTTATCGATGCAAGTAAAAGGGATAAAAGATTAAATGCTTATTTTGGCGGTTTATTTAAAAGTAAAAGAGTGGTGCTTTTTGATACACTTTTAAATGCTTTAAAAGAAAAAGAACTCATCGCTGTTTTAGGTCATGAGCTAGGACATTTTGTGCATAAAGATTTACTAAAAATGTTATTTTCTAGTGCTTTGATGCTTTTTACTTTATTTTTCATCTTTGCACATTTACCAAGCTTTTTTTATATTGAAAGTCATTTAGATGGAGTAAATGCTGGAGTTTTTGCGCTTTTATTGATTTTTGGAAATATTTTTACTTTTATTATCTCCCCGCTACTTAATAAAATGAGTCAAAAAAATGAATTTAATGCTGACTTACATGGAGCAAAACTAAGTTCTAAAGAAGATATGAAAAATGCCCTCATAGCCTTAGCAAAAGAAAATAAAGCCTTTGTTAAAACAAGTAAAATTTATACCTTCTTTCATCTAAGCCATCCTTGTATTTACGATAGAATCAAAGCTTTGCAATGATTTCAATCAAACAAGCTTTAAAGCAAGCTTACGCAAAAGATCCTACTCACAAAGAATATATACTTTTTATTCTTTGTGAGCTTTTACAAAAAGATAAGGCTTGGATTTTTTTAAATCCTGAATTTCAAATCGATGAAAAAGTTTTTTTAGAATACGTAGATAAATTTTTAAATGGCGAGCCTTTTGAGTATTTATTTCAAAAAACACAGTTTTATGGTTTAGATTTTTTTATTGAAAAAGGGGTTTTAATACCGCGTTTTGATAGTGAAATATTACTTGAAAGATGCTTAGAAATTTTAGATCATAACTCTTTTAAAAATATACTTGAGATCGGCTTTGGGAGTGGAATTTTAAGTATCTCTCTAGCAAAGTTAAAGCAAATTTTCATACAAGCTTGCGATATCAATCCAAAGGCGCTAGAGCTTGCTAAAAAAAATGCAGATTTTCATAATGTTTCAAATTTAATTAATTTTCAACTTTGTGATTTTAAAACTATGCAAGGAAATTTTGACTTTATTTTTTCTAATCCTCCTTATATTAAAAATGACTATCCTTTAGATAAATGGGTGCAAAATGAACCGCATAATGCTTTATTTGGCGGGGATAAAGGTTGGGAAATTTTACATGAAATTATCCTTTTTGCCAAAAATCATAACACAAAAGTCTTAGCGTGTGAGTTTGGCTATGATCAAAAAGCAATTTTAAATGAAATTTTAGAAGAAAATGATTTTAAAGCTACTTTTTATCAAGATTATAATGGATTTGATAGAGCCTTTGTTGCGTGGAATTTAAAAAATTAGACTATAATTATCTTTTTATAGGAGAAAATATGAAATCAATATATTTATTTTTACTAGCAAGTTTAATTGGGATTGAAATTAGCATAGGTGTATTTTTAGCTCCGACTATATTTTATCCTGCTAAATTCATAGGCGAAGGGGTTTTAACTCATTTTCAAAGCGGACTTTTAATGACACACATTTTTGTGCAATTTGGTTATGTTTTGCTAGGTGTGAGTGTTTTATCTACTTTAATGGAAATTTTCTCATTTAAGGATAAAAATTTAACTTTTAAAATAAATTTTTCAAAATTTATGCTTTCTTTGATCATTTTGGCACTAAGTTTGCTTTTTGTATTTTACTTCACTGCTTATGTTTTAGAAGCACAAAGCTTAGGAGAAGAAGCAACTAAGACTCAAGAATTTATAAAAATTCATGGTGCAAGTGAAGTTGTGATGAAAATTATCATGTTATCACAAGTAATTTTGTTTTTTTTAAATTTTAAAACAAAAAAGTGATATAATAAAATAAGTCTTTAAAAGGAGTCAAAGATGAAAATAGGCGATATAGGAACAACTCAACAAAACCATTACTTAAATCAAGCTCAAAAAAGCCAAGAAAAAGCTTTAGAAAATATAGTCGCAATGCGTGCTATAGACGGGAGCGATGGGGCAAATTTAGCCATAGCTGATTCTTTAAGAAGTCAGTATAGCACTATAGATCAAGGTATTTTAAACGCTTATGATTCAGTGGGTGTTTTGCAAATTGCAGACTCAGCGCTAAATAATATCTCAGCTACTGCAGATAGACTTAATGAACTTTCAGTACGCTCAAATAGTGCTGCATTAAATGATAGACAAAAAAGTATGCTAAATACCGAAGCAAATAAACTCATCAGCTCAATCAATGATGCATTTTCAAATGCAACTTTTAATGGAAAAAATGTTTTCCAAAGTATGGATTTTGTTGTTGGATCTGGGGTTGAAAGTATCAATTTAAATCAACCAAGCACAGCAAATTTAAGCCTTGAAAACCAAGATGGAATTCGTGATTTTCAAGATCAAGTAGGTTCTTTACGCGCAGATATTGGTGCTGGGATCAATGCTATCCATTCTAATATCAACTCATCTTTGCAAACTAGTATTAACACTAAAGAAGCTGAAAGTAAATTGCAAAATAATGACTTAGCACAAAATATCAATGATTTTAATGCAAATTACCTAAAAGAAAATGCATTTTTATTTGCAAATGCTCACTCAAATGTAATGCTACAAACTAAACTAGCAAGCCTACTTCAATAATAAAACTCCCAAATAAGGGAGTTTTTTAAGGAAAAATATGCAAGATAATGCTTTATTAAAGCAAGTTTTAAAACATCCTTTATATGAAAAAATTCAAAAACTTGGCACAAAAGTTCAAAACTCAAATTACCTTATAAATGAAAGTTTTGATATTTTTTGTGATAAAAGCTTAGATAATGAGATTAAGGACATTGCCTTGGAATTAAAACCTTGGCGCAAAGGACCTTTTAAAATCAATGATTTGTTCATAGATACAGAGTGGCAAAGTTTTATTAAATTTAACATATTAAAGCCTTATATGCAAGAAATCAAAGACAAAGTGGTTGCGGATATTGGTTGTAATAATGGTTATTATATGTTTAAAATGCTTGAATTTAATCCTTCAAAACTCATAGGTTTTGATCCTTCTATTAAGTATTATTTGCAATTTTTACTTTTAAACTCTATTGCAAAAACTCCTATACAATATGAGCTTTTAGGCGTGGCTGATGTACCAAATTATGGCATAAAATTTGATGTAATTTTTTGTCTTGGCGTAATTTATCATCGCAGTGATCCTATAGCCATGCTAAAACAACTCAAGCAATCTTTAAATAAAGATGGTGTAGTCTTTTTAGATACTATGTACATAGAAGATGAAAGAGAAATTGCACTTATTCCTCAAAAAACTTATTCAAAAATATCAAATATTTTTTTTATTCCGTCGATATTGGGTTTAAGAAATTGGTGTTATAGAGCTGGATTTAGTGATTTTGAAGTTATAGCAACTAAACAAACTGATTTTGAAGAACAAAGAAAAACGCAATGGATTGATTCTTATTCTTTAGATCAATTTTTAGACGAAAATGACTCAAATTTAACTTGTGAAGGCTATGAAGCACCAAAAAGAGTTTATGTTAAATTAAAGGTGTAAAAATGGCAAGAACAGTAAGTGCTGTTACTATAGAAGAGCTAATAGACCCTGAAGAATTAAATCGCATTAAATCAGAACTTATCACTTGTCCAGGGATAAATAATGCTTTAGCAGGAAGCATTTCTCATATAGAAAAAAACTTTGCTAAAGGTATCTTAATCACAACCCATGATATGGCAGTAGATGAGCTAGGATTAGTGCATAGTGGTTTTGTATTTAACGCGGCAAATTATATAGCTCAAGCTGCAATCAATAAAGAATTTAGCGTCTTAATAGGCTCAAGAAGCTTTTTTTATGCGCCTTTAAAAGTTGGAGATGTTTTAAATCTTGAAGCAAGTGCTCTATTTAGCGATGATTCAAGAAAAAGAGAGGTTAAAGTAGTTGGCTTTGTAAATGATATTAAAATTTTCGATGCATCTTTTCAAGTAATCACCACAGATGATCATATATTTAAATTAAAACAAAGTCAAAGCACAAGCTCTAGCAGTCAAAACCAACAAGAAACCTCCAAGCAAGATGCTACTCCAGAGGAATTAAATGCTGTTTTAAAAGGAATCGGGGGTTAAAGGTAAATCCACCCAATTCTTTGGGCATTCTTTATGGTAAGTCCCGCTTGCATCATAATATTCTTTACAATCATCATAAAAGCGGTTTGAAATTCCTCTTTCATTTACAAAACAACCACCAAAAAATAATGCTAAAAATCCAATGAAAAATATTTTTTTAAACATCTCTTTTCCTATTTTAATCTTATTTGTTTACGCCATTTGTAAGGCTCTATAGGATTTTCATCTACCCATAAACCTTTTTTATTTTCTTTGGCATAATTTTGCTCATTTACATATAAATCACTATAATGTTCATAAGCCCAAGCAAAACCATTTTTAACCATAACTTGATTGATATCTTTATCATTTAAATACACAATGGCTAAAATTCTACCATATTTATCCTCATCTTTTACATTCAAAACCACTTCTTTATTCAAGACAATTGCATTTAAAAATTGCGCAGCCATCTTTCCATAAGCTTGATCACTTTCAGGTGCATCTATACCAAAAAGTCTAATTTTAAGTTTTTCATCTTCAAATTTAGCCTCAATAGTATCCCCATCTACTACACGACTTACTTTAGCATTAATGTATGAGCCACTATCATAATTTAAAATATAAGCAAAAGCAAATAAAAAAAGTGCAATTAAAAATTTCTTTGGATCTTTTAGTAAAGTTATTAGTAGTTTAATTTGCTTTTGAGAAATTTTCATTTAAACCTCATCTATATAAAAATATGCCATAATTACAACAAAAAGGAGATTTTATGCAAGAAATTATACAAAATTTTAAACAAATTACTCAAATACCTCATTGTAGTTTCCATACTGAAGAATTAAAAAATTTTCTTATTGATTTTGCCAAAAGTCAAAATTGCCGAGTAAACGTTGATAAAGCAGGTAATATCCATGCATATAAAGGAAAACCTAAAATTTGTTTACAAAGTCATTATGATATGGTTTGCATGGGAGAGGCTCCTAATATACAAATGTATGAAGAAAATGGATATTTAAAGGCCAAAAACTCGAGCTTGGGTGCAGATAATGGCATAGGAGTATCATTAATGATGCAAGCTTTAAAAGACTTTGAAAATATTGAATGTCTTTTTACCAATGATGAGGAAGTTGGCCTTTGTGGAGCAAATAATCTTACACATGCTTTGATTTCAAACAAACTATTAAATTTAGATCATGAGAGTGATGATGAAGTTGTTATAGGTTGCGCTGGCGGTGTGGATATTTTTGCTAGTTTAAACTTAGAAATAGGCGAAAAAGAAGGTGAATGCTATGAAATAGAAGCAATTGATTTTAAAGGTGGGCATTCAGGGATTGATATTGTTAAAAATATTAAATCTTCTATTAAAGAAGCAAGTTATTTTATCACTCAAAACCAAGGTGAGCTTTGTGAATTTAGTGCAGGTGAGAGAATCAACTCTATACCAAAACATGCTAAAATCATAGCATTTTTTAAAAATCCCCCAAAAGAAAATAATCATTTTAAAGTGAATTATATAGGTAAAATCAAAAGGACATATTATAAAAATTCTCAAATCATTTTAAATCTTATCAATGCTTTTGCGCAAGGTGTTAGAACTTTTAATCATCAATTAAATTTAGTCCAAACAAGTATCAATCTTTCATTAGCTTACGAAAAAGAAGGTAAATTTCATTTTGAACTTTTTGCAAGGTCGAATGATTTACAAGAGCTTAAAAATATAGAATTTGAAACCTTAACTTATTTTAAAATGCAAAATTGTGAAGTTGCAAGTGCAAATTTTTATCCGCCTTGGACCAACAAAGATACTAATTTTGGAGAAGAAATTCTAAGTTATTTCAAAAAAGAAAATCCAAACGCCAAGCTTTATACTATACATGCTGGTTTAGAATGTGGTATTATAAGTGAAAAACAACCACTAGAATGTTGCTCCATAGGCCCAAATATCCATAGCCCTCACTCAACAGATGAAAAATGTGAAATAGCTTCTATTGAAAAAATCAGCAAAATTCTTTTTGCTGTCTTAAAAAATTACCAATAAGCAAAAAACCAATATTTTGACAAACAAATTCAAAATATTGGTAAATATTTATTTAAATAAGAAAAAATTTTATTTACTATTAATAAAACTTACACTATACTCTCGCATATTTTAAAAACAAGGAGAGAGTATGGAAATGCTAACTAGCCTTAGCGAAGGCACTCAATTTAGTATCCAACTAGCCGTAGTTCTCATTTGTCTTTTTTATGGGGCAAAAAAAGGCGGTATCGCTCTAGGTTTGTTAGGCGGTATAGGTTTATTAGTTTTAAGTTTTGGTTTTGCTGTAGCACCTGGAAAACCTTCTATTGATGTTATGCTTACTATCTTAGCTGTTGTTGTTGCTAGTGCAACTTTACAAGCTAGTGGTGGTTTAGATGTAATGTTGCAAATTGCAGAAAGAGTTTTAAGAAAAAATCCTAAATTTTTAACCATCTTAGCTCCTTTTGTAACTTGCTTTCTGACCATGCTTTGTGGAACCGGACATGTTGTTTATACTATGATGCCTATTATTTATGACATTGCTATTAAAAATGGCATACGCCCAGAAAGACCAATGGCTGCTTCTAGCATTTCTTCTCAACTTGGAGTTATAGCAAGTCCTGTTTCAGTTGCTGTTGTAAGTTTAACCGCATTACTTTTAAATCCAGAAATTAATAAACATCCTTTAGCAGGATTTGATGGCTATGTAGATTTACTTGCTATTACTATACCTTCTACTTTAGTGGGCGTTTTAGCTATAGGAATTTTTTCTTGGTTTAGAGGAAAAGATCTTGATAAAGATGAAGAATTTCAAGCTAGAATTAAAGATCCAGAACAAAGAGAATACATCTATGGTGATAGCAAAACTCTTCTTGGACAAAAACTTCCAACTATTCAATGGGTAGCTATGTGGATTTTCTTAGGTGCTATTGCAATAGTGGCTATACTTGGAGCCTTCCCAGAACTTAGACCACAATTTACCTCAAAAGGCGTTACTAAACCTATGAATATGGTTGCAGTAATTCAAATGTTTATGCTTTTAGCAGGTGCGGCACTTATCATCTTTACTAAGCTTGATGCAAGTAAAATTGCAAAAAATGAAATTTTTAAATCAGGTATGATAGCTTTAGTAGCTGTTTTTGGAATTTCTTGGATGGCAGATACTATGTTTGCAGTACACACTCCTATGATGAAAGAATCTTTAGGAAATATTGTTATAGAGCACCCTTGGACTTATGCAGTTATGCTTTTATTAATTTCTAAATTTGTTAATTCTCAAGCAGCAGCAATTGCAGCTTTTGTGCCACTTGCATTAGGAATTGGTGTTGAACCAGGTATTATCATTGCTTTTGCAGCAGCTTGCTATGGATATTATATTTTACCAACCTATCCAAGCGATCTTGCAACTATACAATTTGATAGATCAGGTACTACAAAAATAGGTAAATTTGTTATCAATCACAGCTTCATCTTGCCAGGTTTAATTGGTGTAATTGTTTCTTGTATAGTGGGTTATTTCTTAGCTTTAGGTGCAGGATATTTATAAAATCAAAGGGCTTGTTTTAAAGCCCTTTTTTATTTAAATGCTTTTTCTAAATCAATAGGCATAGCCTGATAACCAGTACTTGCTCCACTAAAGCGAATTTGTACTGAAGGTTCTTTAGCTCCCCATTTAAACTCATCTATTTCAGGTTTTGGTTCTCCTATAGCAACACCCTTGCTTAAATCAAAAGCCATACCAGCACTAGCACTATAAACCATAATCGAATTTTTATCTTTATAATACTCAGTTAAAGAAGTAACAGGCGAAAACCATTTATTGCCTCTTTGTTTTCCATATTCCCAAATTTGCTCTACGGTTTTATTTTTTTGATCTATTTTATATACAACCGCTCTTGAATATTTCATCGAAGCAAAAGCAGGTTGTGTTATAGCTCTTGCATCGCCATTATCAAAAGCTGTAATGTAAATATATCTTTTGTTAGATTTTTCATCTATTCTAAAAGCAGTGTGCTGTGTCCATGTAAAATCAAAACCACCTTCCTTATTTTTATAACCAGGACATTTACTATAATCATCTTCACAAATTATATTTTTGCCATTTTTATCAATAGGTTGTAAAAGTGCTTTTTTATACTTTTCTCCCCAGCCCTTATGCGCTCCTAATATCCATTTTACTTTTTTATCACGGCCGATTTTTATAATAGCACTTTGATGACGACTTGAAATGATAATGCTATCATCACTTGGATCATAATCTATGCTATTTACATGAGCCCAGTTACGCCCTACTCCAGTGCCTGCTATATCCCCAAAAATTTCACTTGTATCCATTTTGGCTAATTCTTCATTGCTTAGAGTTTTACCCGCTTTTGAAACATCTACATTTAAACAAACCGCACCTTGATCTAAAACTTTGATAATATTAGCTCTATATGGATCTAAAATTTCAAAAAGCCTCCACTCATCTACCACATTGCCATTATTATCAACCTCTAATATCACATCACGCACCGAGCGCACATTTTTACCATCAGGACGCTTAACATTAGCCAAGGCTACTCTTAAAAGATAATTTCCATTTGACATTTGACTCATAGAATGAGAAAAATCTATATAAGAAGAAGGTAAAAGGCGGTTAAAAATTTCTCTACCCATTAAATCATATTTTACATATCTTTGACCAAACCCAAAGCTTAATGCCCCATCTGAGTTTTGTCTAAAACCCATCATAATACCACGATTATAAATATTATTTTTATCCATTAGCTTATCATTATCTAAATACCAACGAATTTCACCCTTTGTATCGACAATGAAGGCATTAGAAGCCTCATCCCATTCTAAAGCACCACCGCTTGGGTTATTCCATATAGCTTGAGAGCTTTTTGCGCTGTATTTTCCTGGAGTATTATTTATTAGATACAATCTATCTTCAAATTCTTTATCTACTTTAATCACTTCCACTTTTTCAAAAGGCACACCTCTTTGCATAAGACTTCCACTTGGCTCTATATTTACCCCACCTGTTGCTATTTTATATACCTCGTCTATTACTTTTTCACTTTTTCCAAAAGCAGTTTTGGTATAACTTACTTTTACTGTGTTTAAATACGATGGATAAAGTCCAAAAATAGGAATTCCTCCATAAGTTTTAATTTTATTAGAACTTACCTTATAAGATATGGTTTGTCCATTTGGCTTTGGAACTATAGTCACACTCACATCACTTAACTCATATCCTCCACCTACAATCACAGCACTAAGCGGGGATAAACCATAAGGATTGAGCTTTATAGCTCCAATTTTTCCTTGCACTTGATAGTCTATCTTAGCCCCACTTGCTCCGCCTACAGCTAAAGCTAAATTTGGCGCTAAAACCACACTAGCTAGCAAGCTTAAGCTGATGATTTTTTTAATTTTCATGCTTATCCTTTATAAGATCAATAACACCTTTAAAATAAAGGCATTATTTAACTGAAAGTTCTTTAACTATACGGATTAGTTCTTCTAAAGAAGTAATGTATTCGGGATTGATTTGATATTTACCATTTACTACAAAAGCAGGTGTGCCGTAATTTCTTGAAATTTCATTAGCCACATCATAAGCAGCTAAAAGCTCTTTGGCTTCTTTGGTTTGTAAAAATTTTTGCAATTCTTCTTTACTAGCACCGATAACATTTAAACCTATTTTATAAAACAAATCAAGATTATTTAAATTTAACTTTTGCTCAAAATGACTTATAAAATACACATCAGCAAGCTTATAAGTAAGACTTTTTTCACTAGTAACATCTAAACCTAAGGATTTTTCTTTAAAAGAAGCTAAAGCAAACATCTCATTTAAAGCCCCACCATACTCACTCATAGAACTTACTGAAAAAAGATCATATTTTAAACTTGGCAAAACCTCTTTAACCTTTGCTAAAGTGTGAAATTGATGATGAGTGTAACAATGAATACAACGATAAGAAAATACCTCTATTAGAGAATTTTGTGCATTTGGAATAGGTGTTTTTAAAGTAATATACTCTTTACCCTCACTTAACGCATTTGCATTTATAGCAAAACTGAGCGTACAACAAACAATCAAAAAAATATTTTTTAAATTCAATTTTAACTCCTATATCATGATATTGCAATATAATTATATTGCAATATCATAAACATCAGGATTCAACCACACCTCCAGCATCTTTTCTTGATTGCTCACTAGATTGAACCATAATTCCTTTTGTATATTTCAACAGTTCCTCCCATTCTTTCTTTTGTAGCAAGATGCCTTTTTGAATACTCTCTTCGTAATTTTTTTCAATAATATCATGAGAAATACTTACATTCTCATCATTTCTGATTAAAGGATTTTTAGAAATTTCAATATAAAGCGCTCTTTCATCTAAATCACAAGGTATATTTTTCATTAAAATATCTGGAAAATCTTCATTATTTTTTATAAAGTATTCCACATACTGAGATTGCTTTATGTCATACCAATAAGCTTTAACATATAAATTTTTATTTGATAATCTTTTTAACTGAGAATACACAAAACACCTATTATAACATTTTGAAATTTTTATATTTAAAGAATTATATTGATTTAAAAAATCAAGTGCATACGCAATAATAATTTGAATATGACATAATATGCTATGATGATTAAGATCAACACTTAAATACTCATTTGTAATGTTTAATGTTATATCTAAATTGTCACTTTTTAAATAAGGCGCAGCTTTAAGAAAATTTGACAATCCATTTAATCCAGCCATTTGCATGTCAATAACCATAGATGCAATTAAATCAGCTTCTCCAAGATTTAATTTTAATCCATTATAAGCTTTAATACAAGCAGCTTTAAGTTCGTTTTTGGAAACATAAACATTATTATTAGATAAATCACAAACACTATGCTTATTTTTTGGCAATAATGGAAACATCCACTCATTAGCATGAATTTCATCCATTAAAGGTGCATTCTGAAACAATGTCACTTGAACCCATCTATCTGATCTTGGATCATACTTTGTTGCACCAAACATAGACAATTTAGCTCTTAAAAGATGCATAGGCAAAAAGTCTTTTGCTAAAACATTAGCCCTTATATCACCCATTACACAATTTCCCATAGTCCAAACTCTTCTAGCTATAGATGTAAAACAAGGGTTTTCTAATAAAAATTTACTTATATGTAAATAATCATCCTGATTTTTTAAAGTATTGTAAAATTTAACCACTTGCCTAGCAATATCTAAAGGTTGTTCTAGTTCATCTCCATTATCAATACCTCTTACTCCAAGCCTAGGCTCTTCTTTTTCTTCAGATATATACCAAAACCAATAATTATTTTCAGGATTTTCAAAATTAATACCTAAAGCCCAATCATATTTTTTCTCTATTACATTTTTAATTTCAGAAATTTTAACACCAGTAAGTTCTAATGGAGTTTCATCGATTGTCATCATTTTATCGTGTATATCAACTAATTCAGGATACAGTTCTAATAAACACGAAAGTACGATTTCTTGTGCTTCCAAAGAATATTTTTTTGTATATTCTACAAATTCCTCAATAACCATAGAAGCATTTATTTTTGTTTTTATTTCTTTTACTATATAAGAAAGCTCACTTGAAGCTATTTTGTTTAAATTATCTTGCCTTGAATCTATTGTTGTTATTTCTTTAAGATGTAAACTTGCTCTTTTTAAATAATCAATCAATTCTTTAGCCTTACTCATATCAAGCTTTTGTTGCATAACTTTTGACAACGCTAATTCTCTTTGATAAAGCCAATTATCAACAACTTTTGGGTGTTTAATCAAATAAGGAGCCATACCAAGTCCAGTAGCATTTCCCACACCTAAATATCTTTGAATATCTCTATCAAGTTCTACAGCTTTATCTCCACCACGCTGTTTGGCTATATAATTTACCCAATCTAAACTAAATTGCCTTACAATATAAACAGCGCACATTTCAGCAGAAAATGACTGAGAAAAATCTCCATTTTTTTGCAGATTATCAAAATCAGAAATTCCAAATTTTCCACTTCCATATACAGCTGTGGTTCTTAATATATAACCAACTTTAGCTAGTTCATCTAAATCAGGTTGTTTTCCATTAGCTAAAGAATTAACAATATATTCAAAAATTCTTACACTTTTATTAGCCCTTGCTAAAACAAAAGCATTGTTAAAATTTCTACCAGCTTCTTGCAGTGGAACATTTTCTTTTAAAACAGTCAATAATCCACTATCAATTTCTCCATTTACAAAAGTAAAAGTGACATCCCACTTATTTGCTATAACTCTATCATTTCTTTCTTCATCTTTTATATAATTAGCAAATATAACAAGATGATATATTCCATGAGGTGTTCTAACTTGATATATTACATCACCAAATCCTTTATCATCTAAATCCCATAAAATATTTTTTAATACCCATTTTTCTTGAGCAATTTTCCTCATCAAAGTTCTAGTAAAACTAAGTCTAGATGAGTGCATAGAGCCTAGTCTTTCTAAAGACATGACTTCTTGTGGACTTCTTAATTTCATATCATTTTTCATTTTGTCTCCTTTTTTGTATTAACGTAAATTTTGCTCATCTGCCATTTTAATTGCAATCTGTATAGAGTTCCATAAGGTTGGTAATAATATAAATGAAACAGGCACAGCAGTAATTACTATAAATGATTGTAAAGCCGAAATTCCCCCCTGTCCGATAGATATTAAAATAATTGCCAATACCCCCATTAAAATTCCCCAAAAAGCTCTAAGAAGCTTACTAGGTTCAGTGTTCCCACTAACAATAACACTCATAGTATAAGTCATAGAATCACCAGTTGTAATAATAAAAATAGCTGCTAATATCAAAAATAATGCTGAAATAAATGTTGACAATGGCAATGACTGTGTTATTGCTATTAACGCAGCAGGTATATTAAAACCTTTAAAAGCAGAGCTTATGCTGCCTGGATTTTCTATTTCAAAATACAATCCTGTTCCACCAACAATAGTAAACCAAAACATTGTGATAATTGGTGCGCAAATACTTACAGCTATAATAAGCTCTCTTAAAGTCCTACCTCTTGAAATTCTAGCAATAAAGATAGCCAATACTGGACCATATCCTAAAAACCACCCCCAAAAAAACAAAGTCCAAGATGCAAGCCAAACAGTATCTTCTCTATAAGTAGCCATAGGTATAAAATTTTGTATCAAAGTTCCAACACCTTGAACATAAACATCCAAAATAAATTTTGTAGGACCAAAAATAAAAATAAAAAACATCAAACCTACAGCTAAAATAACATTCCATTTACTAAGAATTTGAATGCCTTTTGCTAAACCTCTAAGTGAAGATATAGTATAAACTAAAATAGCCAAAATAATAATACTCATTTGAGTGATTATGTTATCTGGTATTTGAAAAATCATATTTAGTGCATAAGAAATTTGTAAACCTAAAAATCCTATAGGACCTATAGTACCAGCAGCAACAGCCACAATACAAAAAGCATCTATTAAAGAACCAATCCATCCGTGTATAACTTTATCACCAAAAATAGGATAAAGAATAGTTCTAGGTCTTAAAGGAAGGCCTTTTTCATAGTGTAAATACATTAGCACTATTGTGGTAATAGTTCCAGAAACAGCCCAAGATAAAAAACTCCAATGCATGTAAGATTGTGCTAGAGCTTCTGTGATTTTTTGAAAAATATTACTAGTATTTCCAAATACAGGAGATGGAGAAACAAAATGAGCTATAGGCTCTCCAGCAGCCCAAAAAACACCTCCGCCTGCAAGTAAAGTACACATAATAATAGATATCCATTGAAATGTACTCATTTCAGGATTTTTAATATTACCCAAAACTACGCCGCCTGTTCTTCCCCAACTAAGCCCGATCCCAATAATAAAAGTCAAAAGTAGTAAAATTTGCCAATAAGCACCAAAGTATTTTGCTGAGACATTAAAACCAAACTCAACGATCGCACTAAGTAACTTTGAATCAATTAAAGCTATTACAACAAATATCATCAAAAATCCACTACTACAAATTAAAGTCAACTTATCAATACGAGTATTGTTTTTAGGAGCACTGTTTAACATTTTAACTCCTTAGCAAGTTTGAGCTTTTAAGCCATCTTGTAAAAAATGAAGCCAATTAAGACCCATGATTTTTTTTACATCATTCTCAGAAAACCCATAATTAGTCAATCCTTTATAAATATTATATAAGCCACTAGTATCATTAAACCAAGACACATTTTTAGGCCATGTGGAATTAGTAGCACTACCTTCGCCATAATCTTTTATCTTAGACCATCTACCATTGCGCATCCATTCTAATACATCTAATGGTTGATTCAAACATAAATCACTTCCTATACCTATATGATCAACCCCTATCATATCTGCCAAATCAGCACTCATTTTACAAAAATCATCCAATGTGCAATCACTTCCATTTGGCAAATGAAAAGGATATAAAGACAAACCTATCAAACCTTTTCTCTTAGCTAAAGCTTTTATCACCTCATCGCTTTTATTTCGCAATCCATTATGCGCAAATTTAGGATTAGCATGAGATATACATATAGGGCGAGACGATATGTCAATAGCTTCCAATGTTGATCTATCACTACTATGAGACATATCAACAATCATACCAACCCTATTCATTTCTTCAATCGCTTGTTTGCCAAAGCGAGTGATACCACTGTCGTTTTTTTCATAACAACCAGTAGCCAATAAGCTTTGATTATTATAAGTTAGCTGCATAATCAACAAACCAAGCTGTCTCATAACAGATATTAACCCTATTTCATCATCAATCAAAGAGCAATTTTGTGCTCCAAAAAAAATCCCTACCTTATTTTGAGCTTTTGCTTTTAAAATATCTTCGCTTGAAAAAACAGGCAATATATATTCATTAAATTCTTCAAAAAATCTATGCCACTGGGCAAATCTAGTGAGTGTTTCTCTAGCATTTTCATGATATACTAAAGTAACATGCACAGCACTAACACCGCTTGATTTTAAAAATTTAAAATATTCTTTATCCCATTTGCAATATTGCAAACCATCTATAATGATATCTTTCCCAAACATAACCACCTCCTTTTTGTAAACAACATTTAATAAGCTTTTACATAAGTTGTTTTTACAACTGTGTAAAATTCCTTCGCATAAGAACCTTGCTCTCTTGGACCAAAGCTAGATTCTTTTCTGCCTCCAAAAGGTACATGATAATCTGTTCCAGCTGTAGGAAGATTAATCATAACACAACCACTTTTTGCTTCTTTTTTAAATATGTTTGCATTTTTTAAACTCGATGTTACAATCCCTGAAGTCAATCCAAAACGAGTACCATTATTAAGCGCAACAGCTTCTTGTAAATCTTTTGCTTTAATCACACATGCTAATGGAGCAAAAATTTCTTCCTGATTAATATCCCAATCATTTTTAGTATTAATAAATAAAGTAGGAGACATATAGTAACCATTTTTATCAAGTGATAATTTTTCACCACCAAATACCAATTCCGCTCCAAGATCTTTAGCTCTTTGAACCCATTTGAAATTAGATTCAAATTGTTTATTATCGGCTACTGGTCCCATAAAAATTCCATCATCTAAGCAATGGCCAACCTTTAATGTTTTCATTCTAGAAACCATTTTCTCAACAAAAGCATCATGAATACTTTCCATAACAATCAAACGAGAACTTGCTGTGCATTTTTGTCCAGTACCTGAAAAAGCTCCTGCAATAGCACACTCAACAGCAAGATCAAGATCTGCATCATCCATAATAACTAAGGCATTTTTACTGCCCATTTCTAATTGACATTTAACAAAATTTGCAGCCGTAGCACGTGCTATTTTTCTACCAACATCAACAGATCCAGTAAAAGAAAGTGCGTTGATATTTCTAGAATTAATAATAGTCTCACCAACTTCCCCACCACTACCTAAAACTAAATTAAATACACCACTTGGCAATCCATGCTCATGAATAATCTCAGCTAAAGCTACAGCAGAAGCTGGAGTGGTATTAGCTGGTTTCCATACTATACTATTACCAAAACAAAGAGCAGGAGCTATTTTCCAAGAAGCTGTTGCGATAGGGAAATTCCAAGGAGAAATAATACCAACAACACCAACAGCCTCTCTTGTAATCTCAACATCAACACCACTTCTTACAGACGCTGCATTTTCCCCAATTTGTCTTAATACTTCAGCTGCATAATATTGAAAAAATTGACCTGATCTAAACACTTCTCCCTTTCCTTCTATTTTTGTTTTTCCTTCTTCTAAGGATATAATTTTTCCAATCTCATCGCTTCTATTCATTAAAGATTCACCGATTTTATAAAGCAAATTTGCCTTTTCTTCTAAAGGAGTTTTTTCCCAAGAAACTTGAGCCTCTTTAGCAGCATCAATAGCTAGCTCTACTTGTTTTTTATCAGCCTGTGCTACATCCCCTAGATCATTATCAATATCAGATGGATTAATATTTTTTATAGTATTAACACCCTCTACCCATTGACCATTAATATATAAACCCTTAGTACAATCTAACATTTTATCTCCTTTATAATTTTAATTATGAGTTTGCGCATAAACTACAAATTCAACCAGCATTTCTTCTCTAGCCAAACCAGAAACAATAAATGCAGCTCTATTTGGATAAACTGTATTGAAATAGGTTGAATATATCGAATTTACAAATTTTAAATCTTCTCTTTTTGTAACATAAATTAAAATCTGTAACACATCATCTAATTTAGAACCAGCACATTCTAAAGTATGAATAAGATTTGAAAAAACTTGTTTGGTTTGCGCTTCTATACCACCAGTAACAACCTCTCCATTTTTATCAATAGGAATTTGTGCTGTATATAAAATATTATTTGATACAACCGCCCATTCTAATGGAGATTTTGAGGGGAATAATTTTGTTTTAACCGCTATTTTACTTGACATACAACTCCTTTTTGTATTGTTATATTTTCAAGTCTATAGGAAAAAAACTTAATAAATACTTAATGCCGACAATAAATATATTATATATTTTCTTACCTTGAAAAAACATGTAAATATGTGAATATTGGTAAATATATTTAAAAGATATCCCTATGATTAAAACATCAAATAAGTTAGTAAGGTAGTTTTAGTTGTAAAATTGAATATATACTTATTATATGATTATATCAAATCAAATATTGTTTAACAAAATTCTCAAAATAATCAATAATGTCATCAACATATTCCAAAGCTTTTTCTGTGTTTTTTTGATACACAGCTTTTAATATATTCTTGTGTTTTTCTTTTACAATATCATGTTGACTATTTTGAGCATAGCGATACCAAAATCTCCTTGAAATCCCTTGCACGTTTCTCAATTCTTCGTAAATAAAATAATTTTTAGAAGCTTTAGCTAATACATCTTGTCTTTTATCAAGCCATGATAAAAAATTTATTTCATCATAATTTTCAATTTCATTTAAAAGTTCATTTATAGCTTTTTTATCATCCTCAGTAAGTCTTTTTATAGCACATTCTATACAAAGTTTCAAAATAACTCTTCTTACTTCCAAAAGTTGCATTTGTAAAGAAGCATTCATTTGTGGAACCATTATTCCTGCTTTTGATATATTCACCAAATAACGTTTTGAAAGCAACAATAATGCTTCTCTTACAGGCGTACGTCCAACATCAAGCATATTTGCTATGCCCTGTTCTGTCAAAATACTACCAGGCTCTATTTCACAAAAAACTATTCTTCTTTCTAATTCATCATATACTTGTTCGGCTAAAGTTTTATTTTTCACTTTTTTCATGTAATTTCCAAATATAAAATAAAAATTATAGAATAATATCTAATTATTAATGTATTTAAGACAAAATATTAATGATTAAAATTCATATTTGATATTCAATTTACTTTAAATATAATGTATTATAAAAAACAAAAAAGGATTTTAAATGCAAATACGAATTTATTATGAAGATACCGATGCGGGTGGAGTGGTATATCATAGCAATTACTTAAAATTTTGCGAAAGAGCAAGAAGTGAGATATTTTTTCAAAAAAACGCGAAAATTTTTGATAAAAATACAGGACATTTCCTACTTACTAAAGCAAATTGTAACTTTTTAAAACCCGCTAAACTTGGAGATCTTATAGAAGTAAAAACATTTATCGCAAAGCTTAAAAAAGCTTCAGTTTGTATAAAACAAGAGATTTACAAAGATAGCACCAAGCTTTTTGAGGCTGATTTTACCCTAGCTTTTTTAAAAAATGAAAAAGTAGCCCCTATAGATGAGGCTATAGCTAAGGTTTTTACTGATTTTGCAAAGGAGTAAAACCTAAGCCTTGCGAGCGAATGATTTTAACCTTATAGTCAAATTGATTATCATTTAAACTCTCATCGAAAATTCTTTGAGAGTCTTTATCTAAAAACTGCGTATAAAAATAATCAAGCCCCACGCTAGTTGCATACGCTATCCAGTTGTAATTAATATTTTGCGAAAAAAGCTCATTAAGATAGCTTAGAGTTTGATCCTCATTAGAAATGGAATTTGCTAGCAAAAGTTTTTTTCTATCGTTAATTTGCGTTAAACTTAGCAAAATAGGATTATAATTAATCTGAGTTGATAATAACACAAAAGGCTCTATATCATAAGTTCTTATTTGTGAGCTTATAAGCGCTGTTTTAATCAAAGAAGTATTTAAGATAATACTAGAATCTTGAAAACTTCTATTTTGATTTAAAATACTTCTAAAATCAAATTTAGAACTATTAATAGTATAAATTTTTTCACTACCATTACCTGCGTTTAAAACATTCTCATCTAAGCGATTTGCCAAAGGTGTTCCATCTGAAAAAATAATATTTTTACCATTTGAATATTCTAAAAGTTTTTGAATTTGTTTTTGATAGTCTATACTTCCAAAATACACATTTTCATTTTGCGTATCAAAATTTCTTTTATGTGCAGTAGGAATAAAAACTTTTACATTTAAATCAAGATTTTCTTTTAATAAATTTTTCACACCTTTATCTGTAAAACCTGCGATGATATAATTAAATTTTTCTTCTTGAGCTTGCTTAAAAGCTTTAGCTATCTTACTCTCATCTTCTGTGCCTATTAAAAACACCTTTACTTTTATTTGCGCTCTTTGTCTTAATAAATACGCTATGCTTGAGTTTATAATAGTATTAGAATAACTTTTAATCGTTTGCTCAGGTATAATAATAGCTAATTTTACACTAGCATTTTTTTGAATTCTTTTTTCAAAATCTATGATGGAATTTAAAAGTTTAGTATAGATATTAACCAAGAGTTCATTTGCATTATCATTGTTAAATCTTGATAAGAAATTAAAATAAAGTCCTGTTTCTAACAAAGTAAATAAACAATCATTATCACAATTTTGAAATTCTAAATTAGGATAAAAAGACTCACTAGGTTCTATGGGCGATGGTTTTTGCTCTTTTGCAAAAGCACTTAAAGTTAAAACAAAAATCATCATCAAACAAACTAAACTTTTTCTCATAAATAACCTTTTATTTTTTTAATATCTTCTATAAATTCAGCATAAAAGCTAGGATTTTTACTCAAAAAATTCAAATCATAACTTGGCAAAAGCAAAGCATTATTAAAACGCATACATTGCCCTTTGTATTTTTGAAAGTTCTCAAAACCCAAACTTACAAAAGCTTCTTGACCAAGACATAAAATAATCTTTGCTTTTACAAAATCAAGCTCATTATAAAAATACGGCAAGCATAATTTTAGTGCTTGATCATCTATTTTAAAATTACTAAAACATTTAAACATATAAGAAAAATATATCTCATCTTCTTTTAAATTTAAAAGCTCTTTGCATAATCTTAAAAACTCTTGTTTGTTTTTAGAAGCAAAAAACTTTCCACTTTCGTTTTCTTCTTTATCAATAAAAGCTTGATAAATCAGAATTTTAGCATTTTTGGCTTCTTTTTCTATTAAACTATACTTTCTTAATTTAGAAAAATGACAAAGATTGCAAGTTTTTACTCTTTCGTTTAATTCTTTAAAACTTAAGTTAAAATGTCTAATTTGCTTTTGTTCATCAAAGTATTCATAACCAAAAGCTTTTAGATAATACAAACTGCGTTTATTCATCACATCAATGCTTCTAAATTTTCACCCTCTAAACGATAAGTTCTCCACTCGCTCATATGTCTTGCATTTAACTTGGTATAAAATTCAATCCCCAAATCATTATCATTTAAACAAACCCACTCTAAGCGTTTAAGATTTTTTTCTTTACAAATTTGTGCTAAATATTTAAAAACAGCTCTAGCATAACCTTTTTTTCTATATTTTGGCTGTATGTAAATATCTTCTAGGTATAATCCACCCAAACCCCAAAAAGATGAAAAAGTAAAATAATACATCACATAGCCTATTATCTCACCATCAACCTTTAGGCTCAAAGCCTTAGCATATTCATGTTTAAAAAATGATTCTTCAAGTTCTTTGCTTGTGCATTTTACATCTTCAAGCATATTTTCATGAATAGCAAGTTCTTTGAGTAATTCTAAAATTTTTTCCAAATCTTCCTTTTTACTCTCACAAATTTCAAAAGCCATTATTTTTCCTTAGTTTACAAAATAAAATCAAAATTTAGCAAAAAGTTTTAAAATAACTCTTAATTAAAAGCAGATTTAAGTAAGATTTTGCTAACATACTCGCTTATTATTTTGTTTTTTATTTTAAGTTAAGGAAAAAATATGAAAAGAACATATCAACCACATAAAACTCCTAAAAAAAGAACTCACGGCTTTCGTGTACGTATGAAGAGCAAAAATGGTCGCAAAGTGATCAATGCTAGACGTGCTAAAGGTAGAAAAAGATTAGCGGTATAAAAGATTTTCTAAGTATTAACGACTTAGGAGAGTTTGCAGCAATTTATAAAGAAGGTAAAAAATGGCATTGCGAAGGCATGATTATCTTTTACTCTTTAAGCGAAGAAAAAAAATTCGCCGTTGTTGCTAGTAAAAAAGTTGGAAAAGCTGTTATAAGAAATAGAGCCAAAAGGCTCTTAAGATCAGCTTTTTTTCAGGTTAAAAATCAAGTTGAAAACGGAAAATACATACTTGTAGCCAAAACGAGTATCACTGAAATTCCTTTTTTAAAATTAGAAAAAAACTTGAAATGGGGTTTGAAAAAAATAGGATGCATAAAATAGTCTGTCTAAAATTTATCAGATTTTATCAACTCTTTATCAGTCCTTTTAAACCACAATGCTGTAGGTATTACCCAAGTTGCTCTGAGTATGCCTTATGGCAATTTAAAAAAAATAATATTTTTAAAGCATTTGGTGCAGTTTTTTTAAGAATTTTAAAATGCAATCCGTTTTTTAAAGGTGGTATTGATTATCCTAAAATACGCAAGAATAATCTAAACTCAGGTATATGTTTTAAACCTAGTTTTAATGCTTTAAAACAACTCAATTATCTTTATATCCCTTGCAACGATAATCAATTTTTTTTAATTAAGATTATATTTCCAAAGGACAATCCGTGTCAGAAAATTTATCTCAACAAAAACGCATATTAATTGCTGTTGTATTATCATTTTTATTTTTTGTAGTTTATGATTATTTTTTTATACCCAAAGCTCCACAAACTGAGCAAAATATCACTCAAATAGAACAAAACAACTCAGCTCCACAAAGCACTACGAGCACTAACTCTCAAGCTCCAAAAACAGAACTTAGCGTTAATCAAAAAGAAGAAATAGCAGTTGTTAAAAGCGAACATTTTGAAGCACATATTGACTCTTTAGGTAGGATAGCTAAATTTTATCTAAGTGATGAAAAATACAAAGATGAAAATGGCAAAAGTATTAATCTAATAGATACTTCTTTATCACCTTTACCATTAGAAATAAGATTTAGTGATGCAAAAATCAATCAAGAGGCATTTAATACACCATATACCACAAGTCAAAAAACTATCAATGTAAGTGATGAAAACACAACCTTGATCCTTACTCAAAATTTAAATGATTTAGCAGTAACTAAAAAAATCACTTTCCATAAATATGGAAACTATGATTTAGAGGTCAATCTAAGCAAAGACGCAGCTTATTTTATCACACCAGGTTATCGTCCAAATATAGCAGTTGATAGCTATACAGTACATGGGGTTTTGATCTTAGATAAAGATGATAAAATCACAATGTTAGAAGATGGCGATGTAGAAAATGATGAAAGTTTTTCTAATGTAACCCTTATGGCGGCTTCAGATCGCTATTATAGTGCTTTCTTTTATAATTTTGAAAAACCACTCAATGCTGTAGTTACTAAAGATAATCACGAAAATTCTATCGTTTTTGCAAGTTCGACAAATACTTTTAAAGCAAGCGGTTATGTTGGCTCAAAAGAGCATGAAATTTTAAGAAGTATTCATGCGGATTTAGATGATGTTGTGGAATATGGTTGGTTTACTTTTATAGCTAAGCCTATGTTTGAATTTTTAAATTTCTTACATGGCTACATGGGCAACTGGGGTTGGGCTATTGTAGTGATGACTTTAATCGTGCGTATTATTCTTTTCCCACTTACTTATAAATCAATGATTTCTATGAATAAACTCAAAGATTTAGCACCTAAAATGAAAGAAATCAGAGAACGTTATAAAGGCGATCCGCAAAAAATGAATTTACACATGATGGAACTTTATAAAAAACATGGTGCAAATCCTATGAGCGGATGTTTGCCTATACTTATTCAAATTCCAATTTTCTTTGCAATTTATAGAGTTTTACTAAATGCTATAGAGCTAAAAGCTGCACCATGGGCTTTTTGGATTACAGATTTATCTGTGATGGATCCATGGTTTATCTTACCTATATTTATGGGTCTAACTATGTTTATCCAACAACTTATCACACCAATGGCTATACAAGATCCTATGCAAGAAAAGATTATGAAATTTTTACCATTAATTTTCACTTTCTTCTTCTTAACCTTCCCAGCAGGTTTAACTTTATATTGGTGTGTAAATAATATATGCTCACTTATTCAACAAGTGATTGTAAATAAACTTTTCAAAAACCACAAAAAAGAGGAAATAGCTAAACATGAACATAGAAGCTAAAGACTTACAAACTGCACTCATAGAAGCCTCAAAACAACTTGAGTGCTCTGTGATTGATCTAGAATATGAAGTTATTCAACATGCTAAAGCAGGATTTTTTGGTTTGTTTAGAAAAAATGCTATTATTTGTATTAAAGGACACAAAAAAACCAAAAAACCTCATCAAGAAAAAGCTAAAAAAAATCAAAGCGAGAATTTTATCAAACATTCACAAAAAAATCTTGAAAAAAATGAACACTACAAAGAACACAGAGAAAGTTTTCAAAAACCACTTGAAGCCAATACTCCAACTAAAGAACATTATAAAGTAAAAAATGATACTATTTTTGATTCATTCCATAAAGAATCACCAGAAGAAAAAAATATCGCTTCTTATATTGATGAGATAAAAATTTCACTAGAAAATTTACTAGCAACTTTTGATTTTGATATCAAGGTTGTACAAGTTAGTGTTTGGGATGAAAATTGCGTATTGATAAAACTTGATGGAGAAGATGCAGCTTTACTTATAGGCAAAGAAGCCCATAGATATAAGGCATTTTCTTATTTACTTTATAACTGGCTTAGTGCTAAATATAAAATTCAGCCAAGGCTAGAAATTGCTCAATTTTTAGAAAATCAAACCCAAGCTATAGAAAATTATTTAAAAATTCTTATAGAAAAAGTAGAGAGCACAGGAAGAGTTCAAACAAAGCCTTTAGATGGAATTTGGCTAAAACTTGCATTAGAAAAATTAAGAGAACGTTTTCCTGATAAATATGTAGCTATTAAACAAAATGACGATCAAAGATATATCGTTGTAAATGATTTTTTGAAGAAAAATGAATGAATGACACTATAGCTGCTATAGCCACAGCCCATGGAGTGGGCTCTATAAGTATCATTAGAGTAAGTGGGGAAAAAGCTTTAGAGCTTGCATTGAAAATTACCCACAAAAAAGAATTAACGCCCCGCTATGCACACTTGTGCAAACTTTATAAAAACAACAACGACTTCTTAGATGAAGCTTTAGTGATTTATTTTAAAGCACCCTACTCTTTTACAGGAGAAGATATAGTAGAATTTCAACTCCACGGGGGTTTTTCTTTGAGTGAAATTTTACTTGATGAGCTTATTTTAGCAGGAGCGCGTCTTGCTAATCCTGGTGAATTTAGTAAAAGAGCTTGTTTAAATGGAAAAATGGATCTTTTAAAAGCTTTAAGTATACAAGATGCCATCATGTCAAAATCAACAAGTGCTACAAATATCATAGCAAAAAACATTAAAGGTGATTTAAGCAAATTTTTAAATACCATTAGAATAGATCTTGTTCAAACCCTTGCTTTTGTAGAAACTAGTATTGATTATGCAGATGATGATTTACCACAAGATTTACTTGATCAAATCATTGCTATGTGTGAAAAAAATTCAAAACTTTTACGTGATATAGTAGATATTTCTTTAAGTAAAAAAGGACTTATAGAAGGCTTTAAAGTCGCTATTATCGGTAAGCCAAATGCAGGAAAAAGCTCCTTGTTAAATTCACTTTTAGCATTTGATAGGGCCATTGTTTCTAATATTGCAGGCACTACAAGAGATCGTATTGAGGAAAGTTTAAAAATAGGTTCACATTTAATCAAAATCATCGACACAGCAGGTATAAGAAATGCAGATGATGAGATAGAAAAAATCGGAGTTAACTTAAGCTATGAAAGTATTAAAGAAGCAGATATTATCATAGCTGTTTTTGATGGATCTAAAGAATTTGAAGAAGAAGATGAGCGTATTTTACAAGCTTTAAAAGATTGTGATAAAAAAATCGTTTATGTTTTAAACAAAAGTGATCTAATCACCAAATTTCAACATGAAATTAGCACTTCTTGTATACGCATTTGCGCCCAAGAAAACACCCAAACCATTAAGGAAAGTTTAAATGAATACTTAAATACTTTAGATGGCGATGGAATGCTAATTAGTAATACTTTAATACTCAATGCTTGTAAAAATGCTAGCGAAGCTATTTTGCGTGCAAGAGATTTATTAAAAGAAAGTTCTTTAGAACTTTTTGCTTTTGAATTAAATTTAGCCATAGAAGAAATAGCTCAATTTACCAAAAAATTTGAAAGAGATGAAATTTTAGATGCAATGTTTAGTAATTTTTGTTTAGGAAAATAAAAAGGAGAGAAAATGGATAAAGAAATTATAAAACAACACAAAATTAGCGACGAGGAATATCAAGAAATTTTAAATATATTAGGTAGAGAGCCTAATTTTCTAGAGCTTGGAGTAATTTCTGCTATGTGGAGTGAGCATTGCTCATATAAATCAAGTAAAAAATACCTTAATGGCTTTCCAACTAAGGCTCCTTGGGTGATCCAAGGTCCTGGTGAAAACGCTGGGGTGATAGATATAGGCAAAGGAATGGCAGCTGTATTTAAAGTAGAAAGTCATAATCACCCAAGTTTTATAGAGCCATTTGCAGGTGCAGCTACAGGTGTGGGCGGAATTTTACGTGATGTTTTTACCATGGGTGCAAGAGTTGTTGCAGGTATGAATTCTTTAAAATTTGGCAACATCCACGATGAAAAAATAGGCAAACATCAAAAATATTTAGTTAAAGGTGTAGTAAGTGGAATTTCACACTATGGTAATTGCATGGGTGTGCCTACTATTGGCGGAGAATGTGCTTTTGATGAATGTTTTAATGGAAATATCTTAGTTAATGCTTTTGCACTTGGAACTTGCAAAATCGAAGATATTTTTTATGCAAAAGCTGAAGGTATAGGTAATCCTGTAATTTATGTGGGTTCAAAAACTGGTCGTGACGGGCTTGGTGGAGCTGTAATGGCAAGTGATAGTTTTAATGAATCTAGCAAAAGCTTAAGACCAACCGTGCAAATTGGAGATCCATTTGCTGAAAAATTATTAATGGAAGCTTGTTTAGAACTTTTCAAAACTGATTATATAGTTGGAATTCAAGATATGGGTGCAGCAGGACTTACTTCAAGCTCTTTTGAAATGGCAGGACGCAGTGGTAGCGGTATGAAACTTTATCTTAATAAAACTCCTATGAGAGAAGAAGGTATGACTCCTTATGAGTTAATGTTAAGTGAATCTCAAGAAAGAATGCTAATTTGTGCTAAAAAAGGCTATGAAGAGAAAGTTATTGAAATTTTTAACAAATGGGGACTTGATGCAGCTATTATAGGTGAAGTTACCGATACTGGTAAAATGGAACTATTTTGGCATGATGAATTAGTTGGCTTAATTCCTATTGAACCACTAAGCGAAAAAGCACCTATACTTGATAGACCTGTGGCTAAACCAAAATACTTAGATGAGATAAAAAACTATCAATTTAAGCTCAACATTCCTACCCAAGAAGCTTTTGAAAAACTCCTTGCAGATGAAAATGTTAGCAATAAAGCTTATATTTATGAGCAATTTGACTCAAGCGTACAAACCAATACTTTAAAAAGCAATGGAGCTTTAGGGGCAAATAGCATTAGAATCAAAGAAAACAATTGCTTACTTTCTATGGCAATTGAGTGCAACTCTAGATTAAACTATGTAAATCCAAAAATCGGCGCAGCAGCAGCTGTTGCAAGTGCAGGAAGAAAAATAGCATGTTCAGGAGCTAGACCTTTGGCAATTAGTGATTGTTTAAATTATGGTAACCCTCAAAACCCTGAAGTAATGTGGCAATTTGCCCAAGGTTGCGAAGGTGTTAAATTAGCTTGTAAAGAACTCAATACTCCTGTAGTAAGCGGAAATGTTTCTTTATATAATGAAACCGATGGAGTAAGTGTTTTTCCAAGTCCAACCATAGCTTGTGTTGGGGTAAATGAAAAAGCAGAAAATGTTTTAAAATCATATTTTAGCAAAGACACTAGTGCTATTTATCTACTTGGAGAAAGCAAAGGTAGTTTTGGTGGATCTTTAATTGCTAAAGTACTAGATCAAAAAATAGCAGGAGAGCTTGAAGATATAGATTTTAGCGCAGAATTAAAACTATGGGATTTTCTGCTAAAAGCAAGCGAAGCAAAATTACTTGATTGTGCTAATAGCATAGGCATAGGGGGCCTTGCTATTACCTTAGCTAAAATGAGCGCAAAAGCAAATTTAGGTATTGAAATAAAAACTGATTTTGAAGATAAGAGTTTTATTTTTGAAGAAAGTCCAACAAGAGTTATAGTTGGTGTTAAAGATGAAGAAAAATTTATTGAATTTGTAAATGAAATGGGAATTAAATTTACAAAACTTGGAAATTTAAATGAAAAAAATTTTATTTTAGATGATATTAAGATATCTTTAGCAAAACTACAAACAATTTATTTTGATAAATTTAATGAGTATTTAGGATAAAAATGCTTTTTGTTTTACTTGTATTGGCAACTTTGGCATTTTATTGGTATTATAAAACATGGGGCAAAGATGATCTTTTAGGCTCTTTTAAAAAAGGGGCTAAAAGTTTCTCTCAAGGTTTTAAGCAAGGCTATCACGAAGAAAGAATTGATGGATTTAAAAGAAGATTAAACTACTATGTTATAGCACTTTTAGCAAAAATAGCAAAAAGTGATGGCAGAGTTAGTGAAAATGAAGCTAATATGATCTCACAAATTCTTGATTACAATGCTAAAGATTCAAGAGAAAGAGAATTTTTAAAACAAAGTTTTAATGAACACAAAAACACCTTAAATGATACCTATGAAGTAGCCAAAGAACTCATCAAAGAAGTACCTTTACCTCAACAAGAAAGAATTAATATATTAAATGTTTTGGTCGCAATGGCCTTGATTGATGGAGAGCTTAATAGCGCTAAAAAAGATGTATTAAAAGCTATTGTCAAAGCCTTTAATCTTGATCTAAATATACTTGAAAGACTTCTAAATTCTATGCAAACTCAAAAAGTAGGCATGAATTTGCAAAAAGCATGCGAGGTCTTAGGTGTAAGCGAAAATGTGAATTTGCAAGAGCTTAAAAAACGCTATAGAGAACTTGCTAAAAAATATCATCCTGATATTTTAAACGCGAATAACAGCGATGAAGCAAAAATAAAAGAAGGTGTAAAAAAATTTCAAGAAGTTAATGAATCTTATGAATTTTTAAAACAATACATAGAAAGGAAAAACCAATGAAAGCACTAATTAGTGTCAGTGATAAAGAAGGAGTAGTAGAATTTGCTAGTGAGCTTGCAAAATTAGGTTTTGAGCTTTTATCTACTGGAGGCACTTATAAGCTTTTAAAAGAAAATAACTTGCAAGTACAAGAAGTTAGTGATTTTACTCAAAGTCCTGAAATGTTTGAAGGACGTGTAAAAACCTTGCACCCAAAAATTCATGGCGGAATTTTATACAAAAGAGAAGATGAAAATCACCAAAAGCAAGCTAAAGAGTATAATATAGAAAGCATAGACTTACTTTGTGTAAATTTATATCCTTTCAAAAAAACTACAATTTTAACCCAAGATTTTGATGAGATTGTAGAAAATATCGATATCGGTGGTCCTGCTATGATACGCAGTGGTGCAAAAAACTTTAAAAATGTCATTGTGGTTTGCGATATTTTAGACTATGATAAAATCATACAAGCCTTAAAAGATAATACTTTAGATCTTGATTTTAGAAGAGCATTGATGATCAAAGCTTATGAGCATACAGCAAATTATGATGCTTATATAGCAAATTATATGAATGAGCGTTTTAATGGTGGTTTTGGGGCAAATAAATTTATTGTAGGTCAAAAAGTGTTTGACACAAGATATGGAGAAAACCCTCATCAAAAAGGTGCTTTATATGAATTTGATGACTTTTTCACGCACAATTTTACAACCTTAAAAGGTGAAGCAAGTTTTAATAATCTAACCGATATCAATGCTGCTTTAAATTTAGCAAGTGCTTTTGATAAAGCTCCAGCAGTAGCCATTGTAAAACATGCAAATGCTTGTGGATTTGCCATAAAAGAAAACTTACTCCAAAGCTATATCCATGCACTTAAATGCGATACCTTAAGTGCTTATGGAGGAGTTGTAGCTATCAATGGAACTTTGGATAAAGAATTAGCGCAAAAAATCAATGAAATTTATATAGAAGTAATCATTGCAGCAAATGTAGATGACGATGCCTTGGAAGTATTTAAAGATAAAAAGCGTATTAAAATCTTTACACAAAAAGCGCCATTTTTAACTAGAGCTTATGATAAATATGATTTTAAACACATAGATGGTGGTTTTGTATATCAAGATAGCGATGAAGTTAAAGAAGATGAATTAAAAAATGCAGTATTAAAAAGCGAAAGAAAGGCTAATAAACAAGAATTAAAAGATCTTGAAATAGCTATGAAAATTGCTGCATTTACCAAATCAAATAACGTAGTTTATGTAAAAAATGGAGCTATGGTAGCCATTGGTATGGGCATGACAAGTCGTATCGATGCAGCTAAAGCAGCTATTAATAAAGCTAAGGAAATGGGGCTTGATTTAAATGGTTGTGTTTTAGCAAGCGAGGCTTTCTTTCCATTTAGAGATAGCATAGATGAGGCTAGTAAAATAGGTGTAAAGGCCATTATCGAACCAGGTGGAAGCATAAGAGATGAGGATATCATCCAAGCTGCCAATGAATATGGTATTGCATTATATTTTAGCGGTGTAAGACACTTTTTACATTAATACAAGGAGCTTCAAATGTTTAAAAGCATAGGTGCGAAGATATCTTTAGCAATGATTTCTACATTGCTAATTAGTTTTATTATCATGCAAATTATCTTACAAAAAGATTCTCAGCAAACGACCGATAGAATCAGCCGTGCACATTTAGATACCTTAAGCACTTCTGTTTTTCAAACATTAAGAATGGCAATGAATTTAGGTGACCCTGCTATTATAGAACAAGCTATAAAAGATGCTGGAGAAATTGAAGGCATAAAAGATATTAAAATTTATCCTTCAAAGGGCACAATTGAACTTTTTGAAATGCAAAAATATACAAAAAGTGATGAAAGTATCATCAACGAACAATTTAACAAGCCGCAAATACAAGCTGTTGAAATCAATAACAATCAAGGACATTATCTAAGACTTATACGTCCATTAATTGCTAACGAGGGTTGTCTTGCTTGCCATGCAAACGCTAAAGAAGGTGATGTTTTGGGTGTTATGGATATGTATAATGATTTAAAACATGTAGATGATGATTTGGCAAGCTCAGCTAGAACTTATATTATAATCTTTAGCATAGCTTTACTTTTTACTGTTTTTGCTGTGCTTTATATTTTAAAAATAGTTGTGGGTAATCCTGTTTTAGATCTTTTAAAACACGCTAAAGAATTAGCTAGCGGCGATGGGGATTTACGCGCAAGAATCAACATAAAAAGCACTGATGAAATAGGCAAAGCTTGCACCTACATCAACCAATTTATTGAAAAAATTCAAAATGCAGTGATTTCTACTAATGAAAATTCTCAAATGGTAGATAAACAATCTAAGCTTTTAAATACCAATGCGCTTGATCTAGCAAATAGAACAAAAGAAGGTCACACAAAAACTGATGAATCTTATCATTTAAGTGAGCAAATTCATACAGAGTTGCAAGATCTTGCTGAGCTTTCAAACAATGCAAATAAAGCCAATACAAAATCTTTTGAAGTTTTAAACACCATGCTTGATTCATTAAATCAGGTAGTAGATAAAGTAAGAGTTGTTGCAGAAAATGAAGATGTTTTATCTCAAAAAGTTGAAGTTATGGAAAAACAAGCAGAAGAGATCAAAAAAGCTTCTGATATGATGGGAGAAATTGCTGATAAAACTAATCTTTTATCATTAAATGCAGGTATTGAGGCTGCACGTGCTGGAGAATTTGGTCGTGGTTTTTCAGTTATTGCTGAAGATGTAAGAAATCTTGCTCAAAGTTCAGAAGAATTTTTAAAAAATATTGCTATTGTCACCAAGCAATTAGTAGATAGTATTAATGAAGTTTCTAAAGAATTAAAACACAATGCTAAAGAAATTAATTCTTTAAACCAAGATGCAAAAGATCTTGTAGAAGGGACCAATGAAGTAAAAGTTTGCAATGAAAATGCAAGAGACTTAGCAAATGCTTGTATGCAAAAAATCTCAAGCACACAAGAAACTTTACAATCTTTACTTGATAAAATGCAAGAAACGGTAAAATTAAGCGATAAAAATGAAGAAATTTCAAAAATTTTGCTTGATGTTGCTCATGAGTTAAATGTAGTTTGTCAAAATTTGGAAGATGAATTAAAACATTTTCATGTATAAGGAGAATAAAAATGAGAAAAATAATCACATTAAGCATAGCAAGTTTAGCTGTTTTTAGTGGGTGTTCTGTGGCAAATTTAAGTGTTGATGATTTACAAAATAAAGAATTTACCATAAGTTCTTATAAAGCAAATGGAAAAAGCTACGAACTTCCTCAAAATACAAAAACAAGTATTAGTTTTGACAATAAAGACAAAAGGCTTTTTGGAACAGCAGGATGTAATAGATTTTTTGGAAATTATAAAGATCAAGGAAGCAGCATAAAAATAGAAGACAATCTTGCTTCAACAAAAATGCTTTGTGATCAAGAATCTATGAAATTTGAAGACAATTTCCTAAGATACTTTAATGGAGAATTTAAAATCATTAACGATGATGATGGAATTGTTTTAGAAAATAAAAAAATGAAAGTTTATTTAAAATAAGCCTTAAGGCTTATTTTAAATGCTCTAATATATCCTCGCAAACCTTTCTAGGTTCTTTTGCTTTATAAATAGGTCTTCCAACCACAATAAAATCTGACAAATTATCCTTAGCACACTCTATATCAGCTACTCTTTTTTGATCATCTGAATTTTCTTTAAACGGACGAATTCCAGGCGTTAATGTAATAAATTTTGTACTTGTATTTTCTTTTATCAGCAAGCTTTCATATACTGAGCAAACCATACCATCAAGACCACTTTCATAACTAATTTTAGAAAAATCTTTAACAGCTTGTTTAATATCTTGTTTATACACACTAAAAAATTCTTGCTCATCAAAGCTAGTTAAAGCAGATACGGCAAGCACTAAAGGTCTTTTGCTTAAAGCATTTAAGCGCTCCATAATCATACACATAGCACTTTTACCTGCACTTGCATGGATATTAAACATATCTACATCAAGCTTAGCAAGTTCTTCACAAGCATCTGCCATAGTATTTGGTATATCATAAAGCTTTAAATCTAAAAAGATTTTAAAATTATCCACTTTTTTAATCGCTTCTAAAAGCTTTACTCCATCTCTTAAATACGATCTAAGCCCTATTTTAACCCAAAGATCTAAACCTTTTAATTCCTTGGCTAAATTTATACACTCATCATAGCTTGCCACATCAAAAGCCACACAAAGTTTCATTGCTTTTCCTTGTTGATTTTATCTAATACTCCATTGATAAATTTAGGAGCATTATCTCCTGCCATTTCTTTTGCAAGCTCTATGGCTTCATTAATAATAATCGCTTTTTGTGTAGAAGTAAATAAAATCTCATAAGCACCCAAACGCAAAATAGCCTTTTCTATACTAGCTACTCCATCTAACTTATGCTCTTTTAAACACTCATTAATTTTCTCATCAAGCAAAGTAAGTTGCTCATTAATACCATTATATAAATCTAGAGTGAATTTTCTTTGGTCATTGCGAATTTTTTTCTCATCTAAAAATTCATTAATAAAATCTTTATTTTCTTGGTTTAGCTGTGCTGCATAAAGCAAAGAAACAATACTTTGTCTTACTTGGTGTCTAGTAGCCATTTTAAGCCTTAATTTTTTGGATTAAATTAAGCATTTCAACCACAGTAAGCATAGCTTCAAAACCTTTATTACCTGCTTTACTACCTGCTCTTTCTATGGCTTGCTCTAAAGTATCAGTTGTTAAAACTCCAAAGCTTACAGGCACATTAGCTCCAAGCCCCACACTCGCTATACCTTTAGTAGTTTCAGCTGCTACATAATCAAAATGTGGCGTACTTCCACGAATTACCGCTCCAACACAACAAATTCCATCAAATTTTTTACTCTCACAAGCTTGTTTTAATGCAAAAGGAATTTCAAAAGCACCTGGCACTAAAATAAGACTTAAGTTCTCTTCCTTACCCCCATGTCTTAAAAAAGCATCTTTAGCACCTTCAACTAAACGATCTGTGATGATATGATTAAATCTTGCATTGATAATCGCAATTTTCTCATCACCTTTTAAACTTAAATTTCCCTCTATTATCTTCATATTTTTCCTTTTTTAAATGATTTCTTGAATTTTTAAAAGTGTATTTACGCAGTTTTTAAGTCTTGAAAGATCAAGCATATTTGGTCCATCACATAAAGCCTTACAAGGATCAATGTGTGTTTCAAAGAAAAATCCATCTACACCCACACTAGCAGCAGCTCTTGCTAAAGGCTCTACAAATTCACTTTTGCCTCCACTACTTCCACCATTTGCTCCTGGCATTTGCACACTATGAGTAGCATCAAAAACAACCGGAGCATACTTTCTCATGATAACCAAACTTCTCATATCTACAACTAAATTTCCATAACCAAAACTCGAACCTCTCTCAGCTACAAAAACCCCATTTTCTTTGGCTATTTCAAAACCTTCTTCGTTAACACCTCTAGTTTGTAAAATTTTAGCTACGCTGTATTTAATGTCTTCAGGGTTTAAAAATTGCCCCTTTTTTACATTTACCTTAGCTTTTGTTTTAGCAGCAGCCACCAATAAATCAGTTTGCCTGCATAAAAAGGCTGGAATTTGTAAAACATCTACAACCTCAGCCGCAATACTTGCTTGAGAACTCTCATGAATATCAGTTAAAATTTGCATGCCAAATTTATCTTTAACTTTTTGCAAAATTTCCAAGCCTTTTTCAATGCCTGGCCCTCTAAAACTATTAATACTAGTTCTGTTTGCTTTATCAAAACTTGATTTAAAATAAAAATCAATTCTATCATCTTTTAAAAAGCATTCAAGCTCTTGTGCAACCTTAAAAACAAGCTCTTCATTTTCTATCACACAAGGCCCTGCTATTAGTATCATTTTTTTCATCATTTTTTCCTTGTTTTTTTATTATTTTACTTTATTTTTATTATTTTCTTCAAGAGGAAAAACAAAATTTAAAATAATAGCTGTAATCCCACCTGCTGCAATCCCTGAAGAAAATAAAGTTTTAAACCACATTGGCATAAATTCTAAAATATCAGGATTATTAGAAACTCCAAGTCCTATACCCAAACTCATAGCTATGATGATAATAGAACGACGGTTTAAATTTTCTTTAGAGATAATCCTAACCCCCGTTGCAGCTATAGTACCAAACATCACTAAAGTTGCCCCACCTAAAATAGGTTCTGGAATTTGCAAAGTAATATCAGCCACAATAGGAAATAAACCCAAAATCATCAACATAAAAGCTACAATAAACCCTACATAGCGACTTGCAACACCTGTTAAAGCTATGACACCATTATTTTGCCCAAAACATGAGTTTGGAAAAGTATTAAAAAAGGCCGAAACAAAAGAATTAAAACCATTTGCCAAAACTCCACCTTTTAATCTTTTTGCATAAAGTTCACCTTTAACTGGCTGATTTGAAACTTCACTAGTAGCACTAATATCACCAATTGTTTCTAAAGAAGTTACCATAAAAACCAAAATCAAAGGTAAAATGAGATTATAATCAATACTCAAACCATAATGCAAAGGATCGGGTAAAAACATTAAAGGTAAATTTTCATTAAAATTAAAGCTAAAATTTTCAAAAGTCATAGCCACTAAAAGCCCTATTATCATAGCTATAAATAAAGAAGAAATTCTTATATATGCATTATTAAAGCGATTTAAAACAATAATGCTAAAAATCACAACTCCGGCTAATAATAAATTTTGCAAAGAACCAAACTCACCACTTGCCTTAGCCGCAAATCCACCTCCTGCACTCACAAGACCAACATTAATCAAACTAAGACCTATAATCATCACTACTATACCTGAAACCAAAGGCGAAATCACTCTTCTAATAAAAGGTAAAATTTGAGAAATAATCATTTCAGTGGTAGAACAAAGCATTAAAGTGCCAAAAATAGCCCCAAGCATTGCTTCTTGTGATAAACCATTATTTTTTAAAACAAGCCCACCTAGTATAATAGGCGCAACAAAGTTAAAACTAGTCCCTTGAATAGATAAAAGTCCACTCCCTATAGGACCCCAAGTTTTAATCTGTAAAAGCGAAGCAACACCTGAAGCAAAAAGTGACATGCATATAATTCTAGCTGTATTAGTATCATCTATTCCAAGACCCTTACAAATTAATAAAGCAGGTGTAATCACAGCCACAAACATAGCCATTAAATGCACCAAAGCAGCAAAAAAAGCTTTAGCAAAAGGCGGTTTATCTTCTAAACCATAAATTAAATCTATTTTATTTTCCATTTTTATTTCCTTTTGTTTGATTACTAACCAAAATAATTCCTCCTATAATAATGCTAAAAATTCCTATAAAAACCATCAAACTAGGAAATTCATCTCCTAATAATATGCCCAAAAATAAAGTAAAAACTACATCTATATAACTAACCCCAGCAACAACTCCTGCCTTTTTTGCCACCCCATAAGCTTTGGTAACATGAATTTGATACATTGCTCCAAAAACACCCATTAAAATAATAAAAATCCAAGCTTTAAAACTAGGCATAACAAAAGGAGCAATTAAAAAATCAAGTTCTTTTATTTCATAAAAAGAACCTATAATCATAGACATTAAAGGCATTAAAGTACCAATTAAAACGAAAGATAAAGCTATAAAAGGTGCTGGATATGATTTTCTAAGCTCTCTTACGCTAGTTAGTGCCAAGGCTGCACAAAAACCACTTAAAATTCCCAAAATACTATTTTTCAAATCAAAGCCTGAATGCATAGTACTATCTGCAAAAGGCTGACAAATTAACAATACTCCTATAAAAGCAATCAAAATCCCAAAACAAGCTTTTAATCCCAAGCTTTCTTTAAAAAATAAAAAAGCAATTAAAGCTATAAAAATCGGTGCTGTTTTTTGAAAAGCAAAAGCCCCACCTAAAGAAATATTAGAAACATTATAAAAGAAAAGATATAAAGCAATTGTCCCTATAACACCTCTAAAAATAAGCAAACCCAAACGACCGCCGCTTTTATGAAAATTTAATTTTGAAAGCGCATAAAGCATAAAAGCTGTGCCTATGATATTTCTAAAAAACATAATTTCAATCGATGATAATTCTTCACTAAGAATTTTTGCACAAGCACCTACAAGTGCAAATTCTATGGAAGCAATAATCATAAAATATATACCTAAATTTTTTTTAACTATTCTTAACATATAAATTCCATATAAAAATTCCCGTTATTTTAGTCTTTTTTGCTTAATTTTAAGGCAATTTTTATATAATCACAAATAAAAATTTAAAAATGAGTATTAATGCAAAGTATTATTTTAATAGGAAAACCAAATGTTGGCAAATCAAGTCTTTTTAATAGACTTGCAAGAAAGCGCATAGCTATCACCAGTGACATAAGTGGGACTACAAGAGATACTAACAAAATAGAAGTGGAAATTGATGGTAAAAGAGCCTTATTGATAGATAGTGGCGGACTTGATGAAAGCAATGAGCTTTTTAAAAATGTCAAAGCAAATTCATTAAAAGCTGCTAAAAATAGTGATATTATCTTTTATATGGTGGATGGAAAATTTCTGCCCGATGATGAAGATAAAGCTTTTTTTTATGAAATGAAAAAACTCAACAAACCTATAGCCTTAGTAATTAACAAGGTGGATAATAAAAAGGATGAAGAAAGATCTTGGGAATTTTCTAATTTTGGAGTAAAAGAAGTTTTTAATATCTCTGTTACACATAATATAGGCATTGATGAGCTTTGCATGTGGGCTGGTAAGTTTTTAAATGAAAGTTTTTTAAATGCAGATGAAGAAGAAGACTTTGAAAGCTATTTAGAAAATTTTGATGAAAATAGCGGAGATTTTAAGCTAAAAACTATCAATGAAAACCATATTAAAGTAGGAATTATCGGTAGGGTAAATGTAGGAAAATCAAGTCTTTTAAATGCTTTAGTTAAAGAAGAACGTAGCGTGGTAAGCGATATAGCAGGCACTACGATTGATCCTGTTAATGAAAGCATTATGCATAAAGATAAAATCATTGAGTTTGTAGATACTGCAGGGATTAGAAAACGTGGGAAAATACAAGGCTTGGAACGTTATGCGCTAAATAGAACTGAATATGCCCTAGCCAATGCTCAAATTGCACTTTTAGTGCTTGATGCAGCTGAGGGTTTTAATGAACTTGATGAGCGTATTGCAGGACTTGCTGCCAAGCATTGTCTAGGTGTGATTATCGTGCTTAATAAATGGGATAAAAGCGAGCTTGATTTTGATAGAACTTTAAAAGAATTAAAACTAGATCGTTTTAAATTTCTAGCTTATGCACCCGTTGTAAGCGTATCAGCTTTAAGCGGAAAAAGAGTACATGTACTTTTAGATAAAATCTTAGAAGTTTTTGCCAATTTTACACAAAAAATTCCAACTGCAAAATTAAATGCCTTGGTAGAAGAAGCCACAAGAGCCCACCCACTACCGCATGATTATGGTAAATTAGTAAAAATTTATTATGCGGTTCAATATGACTTAGCGCCTCCAAAAATAGCTCTAATCATGAACAGACCAAAAGCTTTGCATTTTAGCTATAAGCGCTATTTGCAAAATCAAATTAGAAAACAATTTAATTTTGAAGGTGTTCCTTTGATTTTAGCTTCAAGAAAAAAAGGTAGCAAAGATGAGCAAGAAGGATAATCTCCTTTTTGTAGGCTTTATGGGTTGTGGTAAAACAACCATAGCAAGAGCTTATGCTAAAAAATACAATAAAATATTTTTAGATACAGATAGTTTAATCAAAGAAAAATTTAATCTTGAAATTGATGAAATTTTTAAAACATATGGTGAAAAAAAATTCCGTAAAGAAGAGAAAAAACTTGTTTCTTTTTTAACTTGTGTGCAAGATTGCTCTATTGCAAGTGGTGGTGGTTTCATAGGACAAAAAAAACTAAAAGACATTGGGACAATTATATATTTAAAAGCAAGCTTTGATTATCTTTTGCAAAGATTAAGCAAGGAAGAATTAGCCACTAGGCCTTTACTTACAAATATAAATAATGCCAAAATTCTTTTTAATCAAAGGGCAAAAAAATATGAAAAAAAAGCAGATATTATAATTAACATTGAAAACAAAAGTATTAAAGAACTTATCAAAGAGATTAAAAAAGAGGTAAAATGAGAGTTATTACAGGATTGCAACCAAGTGGAGATTTACATATAGGCAATTATTTTGGCTCAATCAAACAAATGCTAAATATGCAAGAAGAAAATCAAATGTATATGTTTATAGCAAATTACCATGCTATGACTTCAAGTTTTGATGGTGAAAAACTCAGACAAAATTCACTCAAAGCTGCAGCAGCTTTTTTGAGTTTAGGGATTGATCCGCAAAAAAGCGTGTTTTGGTTGCAAAGTGATGTAAAAGAAGTAATGGAACTTTATTGGATTCTTTCTCAATTTACCCCAATGGGACTTTTAGAAAGAGCGCATAGCTATAAAGATAAAATCGCCAAAGGTTTAAATGCCAACCATGGACTTTTTTCTTACCCTGTTTTAATGGCTGCAGATATTTTGCTTTTTAATGCTCAAGTAGTTCCTGTAGGCAAAGATCAAATTCAACACGTTGAAATAGCAAGAGACATAGCCTTAAAAGTAAATAATGAATGGGGTGAAATTTTCACTCTACCTCAAGCTAAGGTTAATGATGAAGTTGCGGTAGTACCTGGCACTGATGGAGCCAAAATGAGTAAATCTTATCAAAATACAATCGATATTTTTAATACACCAAAAGCTATTAAAAAACAAATTTCTTCCATTGTTACAGATAGTACAGCTTTAGAAGATCCAAAAGATTGGCAAAATTGCAATATATTTAAAATCGCAAAATTATTTTTAGACAAAACAGAGCAAGAGGCTTTAAAAAGTCGTTATGAAAAAGGTGGCGAAGGTTATGGGCATTTTAAAATGTATTTAAATGAAATCATTAGTGAGTATTTTGCCTCGGCTAAGGAAGAATATGAAAAATTACTAGCTAATCCTTCAAAAATTGAGGAAATTTTAGAATTTGGAGCAAGTAAAGCAAAAAAACAAGCCCAAGAAACAATGGAAAAAATTTATGCTAAAATAGGACTATAAAAGGAGTTAGAATGTTAGATTTAAAACTTTTACAAAATAATTTCGATGAAATTGCACAAAAATTAAAAGCTAAAAAAGTGGATGAAAATTTACTCAAAGAACTGAGTGATTTATTTATAAATTTAAAAAAAGAAAAAGCACTTTTAGAAGAATTTCAAGCTTTTCAAAACAAATTTAGCAAAGAACTTGCAACAGCACAAGATAAAGAAAGCTTAAAAGCACAACTAAGTCAAAATAAAGAAAAAATTAATACTCAATCAAAAATCGTTAATGAATTAGAAGAAAAACTGGAGCAAATTGCTCTAGCAGTACCAAATACCCCTGATGATTGTGTGCCTTTTGGGGAAGATGAAGATGAGAATGTAGAATTAAAAAAAGTTCTTACCCCACCTAGTTTTGATTTTGAAATTAAAGAACATCATGATTTAGGAGAAAAATTAAATTGGCTTGATTTTACAAGAGGAGTTAAAATCTCGCAAAGTCGCTTTTGTGTACTTAAAAATGAAGGAGCTTTACTAAGTAGAGCCTTAGTAAATTATATGATAGATTTTAATAGAAGTAGAGGTTTTGAGTTAGTTAATGTGCCATTTTTAGTAAATAGTGCGACCATGTATGGTACTGGACAACTTCCTAAATTTAAAGATGATATGTATAAGGTAGAAAATGATGATTTATACCTCATTTCAACTTCTGAAATTCCTGTAACCAATCTTTATTCTAATGAAATTTTAACCCAAGAAGAATTACCTTTAAAAATGACTTGCTATAGCGCTTGTTTTAGACAAGAAGCAGGAAGTGCAGGTAGAGACACAAGAGGCATTATAAGACAACATCAATTTGAAAAAGTAGAACTTGTTAGTATATGCAAGCCTGATCAAAGCGAGCTAATGTTTGAAGAAATGCTAAATTGTGCTAGTGATTTGCTAAGCTCTTTAGGTCTAGCACACAGACATTTGATGCTTTGTACTGGAGATTTAGGATTTTCAGCTGCAAAAACAGTGGATTTAGAAGTTTGGCTTCCATCTCAAAATAAATACCGTGAAATTAGCTCTGTATCTAATTGTAAAGATTTTCAAGCAAGACGTGCAAAAATTCGCTTTAAAAACGATAAAGGCAAAAACGAATTAGTGCATACACTTAATGGCTCTTCACTAGCTGTTGGAAGAACCTTGGTAGCTATTATGGAAAACTATCAAGAAAAAGATGGAAATATAAGAATTCCTGATGTGTTAAGAAAATACTTTTAAGAGAAAACATGGCCGAAGAAGTAACACTTAAAGAACAAGACAACCAAGAAAAAGCTTTCTCTGAGTTAGATGAAAATCCAGGAGTAGAAGAACAAGCTATCCCTCCTGGCATGATACCTCCTGAATTAGAGGAGGAAGAAAGTACCTTTCAAAGAGTGGAAGAAGAACCTCAAGCACCACAACCTGAAGAGAAAAAAAAGCTTTTTGATAAAAAATTTATTATTTTAATTTCTGCACTTGGAGCTCTTGCTCTAATATTGCTTGTAGTTTTAATTTTACTCATAGTTTTCAAAGAAGATAAACAAGCTATTTTAAATACTCAAGTCTTAGATGATAATACTAGCTCAAGCATCACTAAAGTAAAACAATCAGCATTAGATCTTGTAGTACAAAAAGCAAATTTATTATATGAAAAAGGTGATGTAGAAAGTGCTTTAGAACTTTACAATAACATTAACATTTTTAATCAATCCCTATCTAGTTACAATCTTGGCGTAGCCCAAATGAAACAAAAAGATTATGCTAGCGCAATTGAAAATTTCAAGCAATCTTTAGAATTAGAAGAACACAAAGTGGCTGCTGCCATAAACACTGCTGTGTGTTATTTTAATCTTGGTAATAAAGAAAAATTTAATTATTATCTTGACTTAGCAAGAGTGCATTTACCACAAGATTCCAAATCATCTTTGTATGATTATTATCTAGGTTTAATTAATTATTATCAAGGATTTTACCCTGAAGCCTTGCAAATGTTTATGCGCTCAAACAACATCAATGGTTATCAAGGTGAATCTTATTATCTTGGAGCAAAAGTTTATGCTTTATTAAAATCAGAAAAAAACGCCATTGATTTTTTACAAAAACAAGAAGATTATGAAGCAAGCTTACCCTTAGGCTTATTATATGCAAAATCAGGAGACTATCAAAAAGCTAAAGAATATCTTGAAAAAGCCTCAAAGATAGGAGAACATGAAGCTAGAAGTAAGGTTGCTTTAGCCTTAGTTGAATTAAAAACCGGTCAATTTGAAAGTGGTGCGCAAATTTTAAAAGCTCTTTACATCAAAGATAAAGATATAGGTTCAAAATACTATAATATCAAAACAAGATTAAAAAGAAATTTTTCAAATATTGATATTGCCCAACAAAATTTTGCCAAGAGATTGATTACTGGAAAACAACAAATATATGATTTACTGTTTTACTTTTCACCATATCGTGTTTTTGATGTTAAACAAAGCATGGAGCTTATTACAAAGGCTGATTTGGGAAATTTTATACAAGGATATGAGTACGAAAATGAATTACTTGTTAAAAGTAAGGCTTTATCAGGGGTTAATATAGAATTATCTCATGCTATTAACTTAGCTTTTAATTTTCATCTAAGAGAAGCTAATCAAGAATTTAAAAACTTAAGTGAAATTTATCATGCTCATGATGTAATTCATTATAATCTTGCCCTAACTTACGCACAATTACAAGATTATAACAATGCTTACAAGCACTTTTCAACCGCATATCATTTAAATCCTAAAAATTATATTGCAGGAATTTTTGGCATATATTGTATGGATCTAGCAAAGAAAGATTATACAAAACTTGCTAATGAACTTTTAGAAAATCTCCAAGCAGATAATACCATTGATCAAAACAACAATATATATAAATATTTACTATATTTAGCTAAAAATGACTTTACTGCTACTATTCCTTACCTAGATAATCTTTCAAAAACTAATAACACACCTTTGGAGTTAATATTTGCTATTATAGCTGCAAATGGCAATAATCTTGAAACCCTAAGAAACCAAAAAATAAAAGAATTAAAAGATTTATTAAGTGAGGATATTATTAGCAATATTTTATATTTTAACTCCAAAAATATGAATTTAAATATCAAAGAATACGCCAAACAAGCTCAAATGTATTTTTTAAATACCAAACTTGATTATAATTCTTTATTTGGAGGAGCTGGGATAGTTAAAGATAGCTATGTAACGCTTATGCAAATAACAGGCTTGCTTAATCATGTTAGAAATGATATTAAAAAAAGACTAGCCATGAGTAATAAAAATTCCATTGGATTAATCTTTGCTCTAGCTTATGTAGATATATTTGCAAAAGAATACCAAGAAGCATATACACTTTATAATATTTTAATAGATGATTACAAAATTAAAGATGCTCAAACTTTATTTTTAGCCGCAGTTGCAGCAATAGGTTCAAATAATCCAAACTCAGCCATTGCTTTACTTGAACTTGCAAGATTAGAAAACGAAGAAACCTTAGAAGCAAGACTTGCTTTAGGACTTTTATACCATGAAGTGCAAAACCTAGAACCTGCTATGTTTCAGTATGAAAAAGTAGGCAATAACTTCGAAAGCAAATTCTTTACTTTTGATATCAAAAACTAGTATTTTCGTTACGAAAATACTAGTTATATAAAATCATATAATTTACTTAACACTTATAAAATCAGGATTATAATTTAAAAAGAAGTGGCTCCGGATGTAGGATTCGAACCTACGACCAATCGGTTAACAGCCGACTACTCTACCGCTGAGCTAATCCGGAACATCAATAAATAAGAAATGGTATTATATAAGAAAAAAATACTCTTGTCAAGAGTTTTTCGTAAAAAATTATATTTTTTTATAAAATTTCACTCCAGCTAGATTTTTTACAATAATTTTTTGCTCATTAAGTAGCTTTTCTAATATATCTTTGCTATATTGACTAAATTTGTTTTCTATATCAAATTCACTTTGAGCTCTAAGTTGCAACATTTTTAAAAGCTCTTGAGCATTAAAATCAATTTTTTCATCTTTATAATAATGCTTAGCAAGCACAACAGGGGCGCTATTAATATACATACTTAATTCTTCTAATTTTTCCATAGATACACCTTTAACAGGATAAGCTGGAGGTCTATCAATAGTGCTGAAATCTACTCTTAATGGCTTTATTTTATCAAATACCTCATTTAAAGCCAACATTTCTTCTTTATTGTCATTTAAATCTTGTACAACTAAAACTTCCATAACAAGCTCACCTAGAAATTTTTCCCTAAAAGTAATCATTTTATCAATCATTGCTTCAAGTTTAATTTGTTTTAGAGCTTTATCTATTCTATAAAATGTTTTTTCTTTAGCACTATCAAGACTAAATTTAACTACATCAATATCCAATAAAGCATTGAATGCATTTGGATTTAACACACCACTACCATTACTTAAAATCAAAAGTTTTTTATCTTGTTTTATTTTATTTAACTCACAAACTAATTCTTTTAAATAAGGATACAGACTAGGTTCACCATTTGCAGTTAATGTGAGAAAGTCAAATTTCACATCGCTAGCTAAAGATTGCTTTACCTGTTCTAAGATATCTTGAATTTTTGGATATACTAAAGATTTTTCCACAGGTTTTGCAGCTTGTAATTCACAATACACGCAGTCAAAATTACATTGTTTTTGATTTGGACTTAAATCAATCCCTAAAGAAAGTCCAAATCTTCTTGAGCTTATAGGTCCAAAGGTAATTTTATTCACTTTTGTGATTTCTCTTGAACTAGCTTGATAAAATATTTAGCATTTTCAACAGGAATATCAGGCAAAATACCATGTCCAAGGTTAAAAATATGCGCACCATCTTGCATGATATTTAAAATTTTATCTACACCCTGCTCAATAGCTTTTTTATCATACAATCTACAAGGCTCCATATTACCCTGTAAAGTATATTTAGCGCCTAGCTTTTCTTTTGCCAATTCTAAAGGCGTACTCCAATCTACACCAAAAACATCAAAATTTCCATTTATACCATCCAAAAATCCACTAACACCTTTAGGAAATAAAATCACGGGAATATGTGGATATTTTTCTTTAATAAAATTAGCAATTTCAAGCATGTATTTAAAAGAAAACTCAAAAAACACTTCTTTTTCTAAAGCACTTGCCCAACTATCAAATATTTGTATAGCATTAGCTCCTGCTTTAATTTGCTCTTGAACATAATGCTTTAAAGCTAAAGTAAGTTTAGATAAAATTTGATGTAAAAATTCAGGATTTTGATAAACTAATTTTTTGCATTTTGCATAATTTTTACTACCGCCACCCTCTATCATATAAGTAGCAATAGTCCAAGGACTTCCACAAAAACCAATCAAAGCTTTATCATGCACAAGTTTTTCTCTAGTAAGCGCTAGTGCATCATAAACATAAGAAAGATTTTTAATACTTTTTTCAGCATCTAATCTTTCCAAATCTTCCTTAGTTTTAATGGGATTTGAAAATACCGGCCCTTCGCCTTTTTCAAATTTTAAATCCATACCCATTTCTAAAGGCACCACTAAAATATCTGAAAAAATAATAGCTGCATCAACGCCCAAAATATCCACAGGTTGCAAAGTAACTTCACTTGCTTTTTTATAGTCCTTGCAAAGTGATAAAAAATCCCCAGCACTTGCTCTAACTTCCATGTACTCAGGCAGATATCTTCCTGCTTGACGCATCATCCAAACCGGAGTATAAGGAGTTGATTTTTTAAAACACGCATCAATAAAAATCATTTTTATTCCTTATTAATGATCACTTTTATGCAAGAAATAAAGCCCCACACAAAGAGCCAAAATAGAACCTGCTAAATAAGTCATATCCAAAACTGTATTAAGTTGCATTTGTAAAATTCTTTGAAAAAAATTTACAACTAAAACCATGATAATTACTTTTGCAAGCTTATCTTTTAGCTGATCCAAACTATGTACTTCTAAAACTTTTGACTGCTTTGTTTGTTTAAAATCCTCTATTTCGCTAATAAAAAGCTCATAAATTCCAAAAGAAAAAATAAATAAAACCAAAGCCATCAAATATAAATCCACAGCTCCTATAATCAAACCAACAATATCTTCATGCAAATCTACCGTAGAATTTGGCAACATAAAGTATTCAAATACATATTTTAAAACTTTAATCACATCATAACTTGCGATAAAAAATAAAACAAAAGCCCCTATTAAACCAAAAATCACAGGTAAAATAGTAACCAAACGACTTTTAACTAATAAATTCTCAAAAAATCTTTCTAGCATTTTTCTCCTTTTTAAACCAATTCTAGCCATTTTTGCGCAATACGCACTGCATTTGTAGCAGCTCCTACACGAATTTGATCAGCCACGCACCATAAATGTAAAATGTTTTTGTGATTAATATCACGTCTAATTCTTCCTACATAAGTTTCGTTAGTGTCACTTGTAAAAAGTGGCATAGGGTATTTTTTATTTTCTACATCATCAATCACAACAACACTTGGTGCCTTAGAAAGTATCTCTTTAACTTTAGCAACATCAACATCTTTTTCAAAATGCATAGTAATGGCTTCACTATGGCTTCTAAGCACAGGAACTCTTACGCAAGTTGCTGAAATTTCAAGTTTTTTATGCAATATTTTTTGCGTTTCATTTACCATTTTTAATTCTTCTTTGGTATAGCCATTGTCGCTAAAAACATCAATTTGAGGAATTAAATTTAAAGCCAAAGTATATGGAAAAGTTTTTGCTTCAAATTCATCCAATTTAAAAGCAAAAAAACTTTGCATTCCTTGAACTAGTTCTTCCATACCTTCTTTACCTGCGCCACTTGCTGCTTGATAAGTACTTACATCTACTCTTTTTAGATTAAATACATCATCAAGTGGTTTTAAAACATGTACCATTTGTATGGTAGAGCAATTTGGATTAGCAATAATCCCTGTTTTTTCCCAATCTTTAATATCTTCACTATTGCACTCAGGAACCACCAAAGGAACATTCTCATCCATTCTAAAATGACTCGTATTATCAATCACCACAGCACCACATTCTACTGCGTATTTTGCATACTCAGCACTTATATTTCCTCCAGCACTAAAAAAAGCAATATCTACAGGATTTTCTTTAAAAACACTTGGAGTTAATTCTTTTACTTTATAGCTTTTACCTCTAAATTCTACTTCACTACCTGCACTTTTTGCACTTGCTAATGGCAAAATACTTTCAACTGGAAAATCAAGCTCATCTAAGACATTTAAAAGTTCTTCACCAACTGCTCCTGTTGCACCTACAATAGCTATTTTTTTCATTGTCCGTCCTTTTTAAGTAATATTGTATTTTTTCATTTTTTCGCTAAAAATTTTCTCACTCATCCCTATAAGCTTAGCTGCTTCTGTAATATCTTGCGAATTTTTTAAAGCTTCTAAAATCAATTCTTTTTCAAGATTTTTAATATCTTTACTTTTTCTACTTTCTAAAAATAAATCTTGAGCACTAATCTCATCATTTTCACTTAAAATGCAAGCTCTTTGTATAATAGAAATCAATTCTCTAATATTACCTGGAAAATCATAAGCTAATAAAGCATCTTGTGCTTCTTGGCTTAAAGTTTTCTCATTAAAATCATATTCTTTACACGTATCAAGTAATACCTTTTGCGCAATTTGCAAAATTTCTTCTTGACGCTCTCTTAGCGGTGGTATATTAATAGGAATAGTATTAAGTCTATAATATAAATCTTGTCTAAATTCATTATCTGCAATCTTTTTTTCTATATGAGCATTAGTTGCACTGATAATTCTTACATCAATCTTTATACTTTTAGTACTCCCTAATCTTGTAATTTCTTTTTCTTGTAAAGCTCTTAATAATTTTGCTTGAATTTCATAAGGCATTTCACCTATTTCATCTAAAAACAAAGTGCCTTCATTAGCGAGCTCAAACAACCCTATTTTAGTAGTATTAGCATCAGTAAATGCACCTTTTTCAAAACCAAAAAGCTCACTTTCTATCAAATTTGATGGAATTGCTGCCATATTAATAGCCACAAAAGGTTTTTGTGCTCTTTTTGAATTTTTATGCACAAAATTTGCAAAAACTTCTTTACCTACCCCACTTTCTCCAAAAAAAAGCACACTTGCATCTGTCTTAGCAGCTTTTAAAGCCAAATTTAGACAATTTTCCAAAGCCTTAGAAGTACCATAAAAATCTTGATTTTCTTCTTTTTTAGAAGTCTTTTTATTTGTTTTTTTAGAAGTCTTTTCTTGAATTATTTTTGCGCGTTTTATTGCAGTTACTAAAGTATTAATATCAAATGGTTTTACTAGAAAATCTTTTACTCCAAGCCTTACTGCCTCTATAGCGCGATTTAGCGTTGCATTGCCTGTGATAATGATAAAATCATATTTATTCTCACAAGCTTGTACAAATTCAATACCATCCATACCCGGCATATTAATATCTGTAATAATTAAATCAACATCATCATTTAATTTTTTTAGCGCTTCAGTTGCTGATTTATAGGATTTTATAGTAAATTCTTCATACTCACCCAAAGCTATTTCGAGTGATTTTCTCATATTTATATCATCTTCAACTATAACTAAATTCATCTCAAACCTTAAGCTAAAATACCTTTTTTAGGACCACTTTTACCATGACATTCTTTATATTTTTTGCCACTACCACAAGGACAAGGTGAATTTCTAGGCACTTTAGTAATTTGTGCTTCACCGTTTTCATTAATACCACTTTCTGTAGTATTTGATAAAAACTGCTCATTTTGTTCATGGCTTTTTTCTTCAAAATTTTGTGCTTCTTTTTGAGTAAAAACTACATTAAATAACAATTTTAAACTGTCAAATTTAATACGCTCAACAAGCTCCATGAAAAGATTATAACTTTCTTTTTTATACTCCACTAAAGGATCTTTTTGGTTATAACTTCTTAAACCTATACCAGTTTTTAAAATATCCATTTGGTATAAATGTTCTCTCCATAGATTATCTAAAATTTGAAGATATAAAATTCTTTCAATTCTTCTAGCTTCCTTATCTTCAATAATACTCATTTTGTCTTTATAAGCTTTTTCTAAAATTTCACTTAATTTGTTTTCTACTTCAATCGTACCTAAATCTTTAAAATCAGCTTCGTTTAGTTCAAGGTTACACTCATAACTTACTTTTTGCTTTAAGCTTTCAAAATGTTTAACATCATCTTCAAGCTCTGCATTTAGATAAATTTGACTTACCAAATGATTGCTATATTCAACAATATTTTTTAAAATTTTATCTTGCAAATCAAATTCTTCATCTAGTAATTCATTTCTATAATTATAGATAGTCTTTCTTTGCTCATTAGCCACATCATCATATTCAAGCAAATGTTTTCTACTTTCAAAATGTAAACTTTCAACTTTTTTTTGAGCATTTTCTACAGCTCTTGTAACAATGCGACTTTCTATATGCTCACCCTCTTCTATACCCAATCTTTCCATGATATTTTTAATGCGATCACCGCCAAAAATTCTCAAAAGATTATCCTCTAAACTTAAATAAAATCTACTTACACCAGGATCACCTTGACGCCCTGCACGACCACGAAGTTGATTATCTATTCTTCTACTTTCATGGCGTTCAGTTCCTATGATATAAAGCCCTCCTAAAGCTCTTATTTCATCATCTATTTTTATATCAACGCCACGACCTGCCATATTAGTGGCTATGGTTACTGCACCTTTTTTACCCGCATCTTGGATAATCAAAGCTTCTTGCTCGTGATTTTTAGCGTTAAGCACATGATGAGGAATGCGTTCTTTTACAAGCATATTATGAAATACTTCACTTCTTTCAATACTTGCAGTCCCTACTAAAACCGGTTGACCTTTTGCATTTGCTTTTTTTATCTCTTCAATAACTGCTTTAAATTTTTCTTCTTGAGTTTTATAAATCAAATCATCTTTATCTATTCTTGCAACCGGTATATTTGTAGGTATAGAAACTACATCTAAATTATATATTTGAGAAAATTCTGTTGCCTCAGTTTGTGCAGTACCTGTCATACCTGCTAATTTTTTATACATTCTAAAATAATTTTGGAAAGTAATATCTGCTAAAGTTTGACTTTCTTCCTGAATTTTTACTCCTTCTTTAGCCTCTAACGCTTGGTGCAAGCCATCACTAAAGCGTCTTCCTTCACTTAGCCTTCCTGTAAATTCATCAACAATTACAACTTCTTTATCTCTTAATACATAATGCACATCTTTTTCAAATAAATTATGTGCTTTTAAAGCTTGATCAAGCTGATGGGCTAATATTGCATTATCTAAGCTATATAAATTTTCCACTCCAAATAATTTTTCTGCCTTAGAAATTCCAACCTCTGTAATCATGATAGTTCTATTTTTCTCATCAACAACAAAATCTCCACTTGGTAATTCTTGAGGAGTAGTCGCTGCTTGGCCTTTTTGCATTTGTTTTGCTACTTCATTTGCTTTAATATAACCATCTAAAGTTCTATTTGTAGGTCCACTTATAATAAGCGGAGTTCTTGCTTCATCTATTAAAATACTATCTACTTCATCAACTATAACAAAATTATGCTCTCTTTGTACTTTTTCAAGCTTTGAAAATTTCATATTATCACGCAAATAATCAAAGCCAAATTCATTATTTGTACCATAAGTTATATCACACTCATAAGCTTTTTTATGTGCTTCATCGCTATTTTGCTCTGAAAGTATCACACCTACACTAAAACCTAAAAAATTATAAATAGCACTCATTTGCCCTGCATCTCTTTTGGCTAAATAATCATTTACGGTAACTACGTGCACACCCTTACCGCTCATAGCATTTAATACAACAGGTAAAGTTGCAACCAAGGTTTTACCTTCCCCGGTTTTCATTTCAGCGATTTTTCCCTCATGTAAAACCATACCACCGATTAATTGCACATCAAAATGACGCATATTAAGCGTTCTTTTTCCTACTTCCCTAACTATTGCAAAAACATCATTTAGTATTTGGTCTAAAGTTTTTTCTTCTTTTTGAATTTGTGTTTTAAAATCTATAAAATTTTGTTTTAATTCATCATCACTTAAATTTTGGTATTTTGACTCTAAAGCATTAATTTGCGCAACTCTCTTTAAATATTTTTTTACTTCTCGATCGTTTTTTGTGCCAAATATTGCTTTAAATACACTAGAAAACATTTTTTTACCTTTAATTACAAAAATATATGCTAGATTATACCTTGATTTTAATTAGAACTATATAAAATTTTATTTGCATAAATTTTATATAATTTGTAAAATTTTTAAAGGATAATTATGAAATATTTTGTATTTTTAATGATATTTGCTTGTAATATTTTTGCTTTTGATATAAATTTTAAAAATTTTAGCAGTGATTTTGAACAAAAAGTGCAAAGTAATAATTCTTCGCTAAATTACAAAGGAAATTTTATCATCACTCAAAATAAAGCCTTTTGGAATTATACTAAGCCGAATAAAAAGCAAATTTATATCAACAACAAAGAAGTTGTTATCATAGAACCTGAATTAGAACAAGCCATTTATACTCAATTGCAAAATTTACCAAATCTTCAAGCAATTTTTAAAAATGCAAAATTAATATCTCATGAAAATTATGAAGCAAAATACGAAAATATCATATATAATATCAAACTAGAAAACGGTAGCCTTAACAGTATTTCTTATAAAGATGAATTAGGAAATTTAGTTAGTATTTATTTTTACAACCAAAAATTTGATCAAAATATCAACGATAATATTTTTATACCAAAAATTCCAAGCCATTTTGATATAATCCATTAATCAAAATGGTATCTCTTTAAACAAATCTTGTTCTTTGCTTGGTGCTAACATTTGCATTTGAGCATTTTCCATAGTTTTTAAAATCATATCCATAGCTTCTTTGCTTGTATTAGTATCTTGATTAAAACTTATATTACTATCTTTAATACTGTTTGTTTGAGTAGCATTTATGTCTTTTGGCTGGGTATTATTTTGATCTGAAGTTTTAGCAACTTTAAGAATATTTTGAATTTCTTCTTGCTTAGCAGTTTCTTTTAAATCTTCTTCCTTTTTTTCTAAATCTTTTACAAAACGCTTAAGCTCTTCTATATCAAATTGAGCCACTGAGTTAATTTTTAAAATATAAATGTTTTTTATTTGGGTTTTGTATTTTTTATTGCTAAATTTAAGCAAAGTTTCTTTGAAGTTATTTTTACCCACTTCTGTAAACAAATCTTCATAAAAATAACTAGATACAATAGTATTTAATGCGTCTGTAATTTTCTTTTGTTCTAAATTTTCTCCCTCAAAATCTAAAGTCATTTCAATCTTTTTTAAAGTATTATTTCCAGCTTTTGAATACAAATCCGTTCTAAAATCTTCTATACTCAAAGAATTGGCGTAAATACTACAAAAAGAAAAAAATAAAATTACTGCCCATCTCATAATCACTCCCTATCTTCTTCTAAATTTATAAACTTTTCTTGCAGATAAAATCGCTTTACCTCTTTATCAAATTTTAAAATTTTTAAAAAATAATCCTCAAAAGGCATTTTATAATTATATATTATTTTTAAATTACTTGGATTAATGGCTCTTGATAAACATACATATAATTGTCCTTTTTCAAAAATTCCATCAATATTACATATTAATTTATCTATACTCATACCTTGAGATTTATGGATTGTTATAGCATAAGCTAATTTTATAGGAAATTGAACAAATTTAGCTTTTGTCTTAACTTCTAGTTTTTCATCTTTGTCTAACTCATACTCTTCTAAGGTATATTCATATGGTTTTAATTTCAATCTTTCACCATTATTTTTTTCTATCAGAATATATTCTTGCTCTTTATCTTTTATAAAATCTAAAACAACACCTTGCTCCCCATTGTAATAATTTTCTTCTTTATTATTCACACAAAAAATAATCTTAGCACCTATTTTTAATTTTAACTCACTCAAAGAATTAAGTCCATTAATCCACTGCTCGTAAGTTTTATCATCTAAGGTACAATCTAGTTTTTCAGCTTTTGCTTTAAATATACTTTCTTTACCTTGCAAAAGATTTAATTTTTCAGTATTAATATGATTAGTCTTTTTATTGGTAGCGCATAATAAAGTATACTCATCCATATACTCAAGTAAATTTTTTGAACTAATTAACATTTTTTTAAAGAAATTCAATATTTCTTTATTTGTTTCACCCATTCTAAGAAAAAACAAATATTCGTAAAATTGTTTATCTAAAGTTCTTTTTGTAACACTAAGTTTTAAATTAATAAATTTAAGATCGTTCCAGGCTTGTGAAGAAAAAGCATATAAAGTATTTTGAAATAAAGTACTTTGAATTTGATTTTCTTTATGCTTAACCACGGGTGGAAGTTGAAAAAAATCTCCAACTAATAAAATTTTACCATTAAAACCACTTCTTGATAATCTATAATAAATCATTTCCATCAACGAAGCACTTACCATAGAGATTTCATCAATAACCAATAAATCGCATTGTTTTAAAATTCTCTTTAATTTTTCTAGTTTATCTTTTTGCTTTCTATCTTCATAATATAACTCATCATAATTTTGACATCTTTTAAAAGCAAAAAAACTATGCAAAGTAACCCCACCTATATTAAAAGCACTAAGAGCAGTAGAACCCAATACAATAACAATGTTTCCTTGAACTCTATAAGATTTTATAAGTTCCATAGTTAAAAAAGACTTACCAACACCTGCACCACCACTTAAAAATACATTATTATTTTTTAAAAAAAATCTTAATTTATCTACAACTAAGTTCAAGCTACTCTTTCATGCAAGATATTATCAACATCATTGGCCTATGCCATTCTTTTTTAAATTCATTTTTGAATTCAGGAAAAAGATTGATAATTTTATTAGAAGGCTTTGGCTCAATAATATTGGTTATTTTAAAATTATTTTGCAATAAGGGAGAAATATAACTTGTTAAGGTACGGTGATATTTAACCACACCCTCACCTAAAAAATTATATTTATTTTTATTTTCATAAAAATAATTTTTAATAGGAAAAAATTGAATATCCCCATTATTATCATATATAAAATCTTGGGAAATATTTGCGGTAAAAACAGGATGCTCAACACTAAAAACCAAACTACCATTTTTATTAAGAAGATTTGAAATATTAAAAATTAATTTTTCATAATCCTTTATATAATGAAAAACTAAAGAACTAATAACTATATCAAATTTCATATTTTGTAAGTCAGTGATTTTATCTATTTCTTCACAAGAACCTCTATAAAAGGATATTTTATTTTTATATTTACTTGTTTTAGTCTTAGCTTTATCTAACATTTTTAAAGATAAATCAATAGCAAAAACTTTTTTAGCCCCATTTTCTAAAGCATAAATACTATGCCATCCATATCCACAACCTAAGTCTAATATAACTTTATCTTTTAAACTTGGTAAACATGTTTTAAAATCTTCCCATTCACCAGCACCATCCAATCCTACTTTAGATCTTAGCATTAAGGCATATTTATCAAAAAAAATATTATCATCATACTTATTATCTAACATCATACATCCTTATAATAGTTTTATTATATCAAAACTTTTCATTTAAAATTTCATCAAAAAACCAAACCTTCTAATTCTTAATAAACACCCTATCTAATCTAATCAATACAAATTAATTAAAAATTTTCACAATATAACTAAATAGCATATAAAACTAAAATTTATAAACTAATAAAAAAATAAATAATTAAAAACTAGAAATTAAAAATTCACCTACAGTCAATAACCAAGCTGACTAAAAAACACAAATAAAACCCGTAAAAAACAAAAAACTATAAATAACTAAGAGCCATAAAGAAATATAAGAAAAATAAGAAAAATAAGAAAAATAAGAAAAATAAGAAAAATAAGAAAAATAAGAAAAATTTAAAAATAAGAAAAATTTAAAAATAAAAATCAATAATAATTAAAAAAATAAACTAATTTAAAAGTTAAACCAATCCAAAAATAAACCAATT
>NZ_JAKMSR010000009.1:0-74029 GCF_025772765.1 Campylobacter sp. CNRCH_2015_0814
CATTTGAAAGGTTTTTATTAGTAGCCATTTGGCCATAGAAGTTTTTACCACTTAAGAGTTTATAGGTATCAAGATTATAATCATATACATCATTATTATTAAATTTATGCTCTTTAATAACATAAGCATTAGAAGCTTTATCATAATTTGCTTGGGTGGCTGCCTCTAAAGAGCTTAGGGAAAAAATAGCAAATAAAGAAAGTTTTAAAAGATTAGAGTTTTTATAGTTTTTTAAAGAGTTTAAAGTGTTTGAGTTAAAACGAAAATTATCGTTCCCCCCCCCCCGTGAGGTGATTTTTAGATAAATTTATATTCATTGAAAAAGTCCTTTCAAAAAATAGTTAATGTGTTTGATGGGTTACTTGTTAGAATAAAAATATATTTTTGTAATGAGTATTACTAATACATTCTTAACAATTAAGAAATGTTAATACTATATTTATAAATTTAAGCTTAAAAATAATTTAAGATAAAAATTATCTTAAATTTATAAACACTATAAAATAAGGCTTTGTAATTAAAAAATAATTTTTAAAAATTGTTATAATTTTATAATTATTGTTTAAAAAGGTATCATTGTGAGTTTTTTGTGGATTTTGTTTCAAGAAAATAAACTTAAAATCATTCTTTTTTTGCTTTTTAGCATTTTTACGAGTATATTAGGTGTGCTAACTTTAGTTTTTATCAATGAGTTTTTATTAAAAACTAGCCTTGAAAACTCAAATATTATCGTGTATTTTGTGCTTTTATTGCTTGTATTTTTTGCGAGTTCTTCTTTTGTAGAAATTGCTCTAAGTTCGTTTGGGCAAAGTTTTATTTTTAAAATGCAAAGAAGGGTTGTAAAGCAAATTTTAGATACAAGTGTTTTGAGTATTTTAAATACTACTAAAGCAAAGATTTTAGCTTCTTTAAATAATGATGTGCGTAGTATTTCTTTTGGGCTTTTAAGGCTTCCTGAATTTGTGCAATCAAGTGTTTTGATTATTTGTGTAAGTGCTTATATAGCTTATCTTTCTTTAGAAATTTTCTTTTTGTGTTTAGCGTGGATAGTGTGTGTTTTTTTGGTGGATAATTTTTTGATGAGCAAGGTGTATTTTTATTTTAAAAATGCTAGGGAAAATGATGATGCTTTGCAAAAAAACTATCAAAATATTTTACAAGGGCATAAGGAATTAACCTTAAATCCTTTAAGAGCAAAGTATTATTATGAAAATGAGTTTGAAAAAAATGCTTTGAAAAAGAAAAAAAGCTCCACTATGGGAAATATTTTGCATATTTTATCTAACAATTGGAGTAATAGCGCTATGCTAGCTTTGGTAGGAGTGGAGTTTTATATAGCTTTAAATTATGAACTTGCTAGTTTGCAAAGTGCTACAACTATAGCTTTGAGTGTGCTTTTTTTAAGAGCGCCACTTGGAGCTATGATAGGAAGTTTTCCTACGCTTATGATGGCAAAAATCGCTTTAGATAAAATTTCAAATTTAAATTTAGAAAATTATTCTCATGAGTTTAAACTCAGTCAAAATAAAAAAACTTGGCAAAAACTTTCTTTTAAAGATGTGTCTTTTGCATACAATGAAAAATTTGTCCTAAAGCCTGTAAATTTTGAGCTTAAAAAAGGTGAATGTGTATTTTTAATAGGTAAAAATGGTAGTGGTAAATCTACTTTTTCTATGATTTTAGCTGGACTTTTTACAGATTTTAAAGGGGATATTTTTTTAGATGATGAAAAAGTAACTTCGGAAAATATTTACGAGTATAGAAGTTTAATTAGTGCGATTTTTAGTGATTTTCATTTGTTTGAGCATGTTTTAGAAGATGAGAAATTTAGCAAAGAAGACTTGGCATACTGGCTTGAAATTTTAGAACTAAATGAAAAAGTAGAGCTTGTGGGAAATATTTTTAGCACTATAAAGCTCTCAGCTGGACAAAAAAAGCGTCTTGCTATGCTTAATGCTTTACTTGAAAAAAGGGATATTTTGATCTTAGATGAGTGGGCAGCCGATCAAGATCCTATGTTTAGAAAGTTTTTTTATACTAAACTTTTGCCACTTTTAAAACAAAAAGGTATTACTATATTTGCTATAACTCATGATGATGTGTATTTTGATATGGCTGATAGAATTTTACTCGCACAAAATGGTCAAATTTGTGAATTAAAAGGCGATATAAAAGAATTAGCAAAAAATGCCGTAGAAAAATTCTAGGCTTTGAAATCAAAGCCTATTATTACTTATCTTTTGCATAAATTTCTTTTTCAATGTCTATGTAAAATTTAGCAATAGCACCATAAGCTTCTTCCCAAGCTTTTAATGTGGTTTCATCTGCATTTAGCACTACTTTAATAGCCTTTAAAAGACAAGCGCCTACTATAGGGTAATGTTCTTCTTTGACATTTAATTTTGTATGAGTAATAGCTACTTTATCAACAAAGCTTCTCATATTTTCTAAATTTTCTACATTTTTTGCTGCCATTAAAATAGCCATTGCTAAAGCTTTTGGTTGCTCGCCTGAAGCTTGTTTGTCCATATTAAACATAGGTTTTACTTCAGGGTATTCTTCAAACATGATTTTATAAAATTCTTTAGTTAAAACTTCGCCATTTTTTTGTAAAATTGGCACACAATCTTTGATGATTTGAATTTGTTCTTGAGTCATTTTTTCTCCTTTGCATATTGTATTTTTGGTGATTATATAAAAATGAGAGAAAAAATATCTTGATTTATGTTAATTTTGTATCATTTTATTTTAAAATGATTATGTGTATCAATTTAAGTAAATATAAAGTGAATTATTAATATAATAATCCTTATCAATTTCAAAATTTAAAATTAAGGAAATTTATAAAATGAAAGCAAAAGTAGTTTTACTATCTTTATTAGCTGCTATGAGTTTAAGCGCTCAAGAGCTTACGATTTATTCTCATCGTCATTATGATTCTGATAAAGGAATTTTCAAATTATTTCAAGAAAAAACAGGCATTAGTGTAAATGTGGTGCAAGCTAAGGCTAATGAGCTTGCTAAAAGATTAGAAGTTGAAGGTAAAAATTCAAAGGCAGATTTGTTTATGACTGCTGATGCGGGAAATTTAGAACAAGTTCGCACAAATAATCTTTTTGTTTCAGTTAGCTCACCTGAGTTAGAAAAACTTTCTCCAAAAGAGCTAAGAGGTAAAAACAACGAATGGTATGCTTTTACAACAAGAGCAAGAATCATTATCGCTTCTAAAGATAGAATTAAAGATGGAGAGATTAAAACTTATGAGGATTTAACTGATCCTAAAATTAAAGGTAAAGTTTTAGTAAGAAGTTCAAATAATGTTTATAATATCTCTTTATTAAGTGCAATGATTGATACTTTGGGTAAAGAAAAAGCAAAAGAATGGGCACAAGGTATAGCAAATAATCTTGCACGTACTCCAAAAGGTGGGGATCGTGATCAAATTCGTGCAATCTATGCAAAAGAAGGCGATGTAGCTATATCAAATAGTTATTATCTAGGGCATTTAGCAAATTCAAAAAATCCTAAAGATGTTGAAGCTGCAAATTCAGTAAAAGTGATTTTTCCAAACCAAGATGGTAGAGGAACGCATATTAATGTAAGTGGTATAGGTGTTTTAAAAACTTCTAAAAATAAAGAAGCTGCGGTTAAATTTATCGAGTTTATGCTTTCAAAAGAAGCACAAGAAATTTTAACAAACCAAAATTATGAGTATCCGGTAAATAAAGAAGTAAAACCTGCTAAAATTTTACAATCATGGGGTGAGTTTAAAATCGAAAAACCAAATTTTGAAGCTTACTGGGGTAATGCTAAAGAAGCTTTAATGATTTTTGATGAAGTTCAATGGAAATAATTAAGGAAAAATAAAATTTGAAATTTTTAAGTCTAAGGTGGTCTTTTGCCACCTTTTTTTTCTGTAGTTTAATTATACTACCTATACTTGCTATCATCTTACATCTTCCTTTTATAGATATTAACACCTTAAAACATTTGAGTAAAAACGTCTTGCCACGATATATTTTTGGTAGTGCTTTTATATTGTTTGGTACTTTAGTATTGTGTTTGATTATAGGTTTAGTTAGTGCTTATTTGATAGCTTTTTATAAATTTTTTGGCTCGAAATTTTTTGAATGGTTTTTGATTTTACCTTTGGCTATACCTTCTTATGTGATGGGTTTTGTTTGGATTGATTTATTTGAATTTCAAGGTTTAATTCCCACGCTTTTAGGCATTGATAGGCGTATAGATATCATGAATGCATATGGTGTGATTGTGATTTTATCTTTTGCACTTTACCCTTATGTGTATTTTTTTGCTAAAAATACCTTTGCTTATGGACTTGGTAATATCATTTTAAGTGCTAAAACACTTAAGGCTTCTAATCTAAAAACATTTTTCAAAGTGATTTTGCCATTTTGCCGTGTGGGTATAGTGGGTGCTTTGCTGTTGGTGGCTATGGAAGTTTTGAGTGATTATGGCTTGGTGGCGTATTTTGGCGTAGATACTTTTAGTGCAGGAATTTTTAGAACATGGGGAAGTGGCGGTGATGAAGTGAGTGCTGTGGCTTTAAGCGTGGCTTTGCTAGTGTTTATCACACTTTTAATGCTTTTAGAAAAAATTCAAAGAGGCAAAAAAGGCTTTAATCAAAATGTATTTTTACCTACTCCAAAAGATGAGTTAAAAGGCTTAAAGGCATTTTTAGCCTTTTTATGGTGCTTTTTAGTGGCATTTTTAGCCTTTGTTGTGCCTATTATATGGCTTGTTTATTGGGCCGGGTTTGATTTTATGCAAAATTTAAGCAATGTCTTAACACCTGCATTTTATAGTCTTAGCGTGGCTTTGGTGAGTTCTTTTACTATTGTGGGGGTTGCATTTTATTTGTGTTTTGTGGTGCGTTTAAATAATACAAAAGCTTCTAAAATCATTCTTTGGCTTACGACTTTGGGGTATTCTTTACCTGGAGCTGTGGTAGCTGTGGGAATTTTAGTGATTTTGGGTGTGTTAAATTATATTTTTGATCTTTTATCGTTTGAATACGCCATAGGTGGTGGATTTTTAGTGTTGTTTTTTGGGTATTTTGTAAGATTTTTAGCTTCAGGGATTTTTGCAACTCAATCAGGCTATGAGCGAATTTCTAAAAACATAGACTATGCGAATTTAACCTTAAAATCAAAACCACTTAAAATTTTCACTCAAATTCATTTTCCTTTGATGAAACATTATTTAGCTTTGGCTGTGGTGATTATTTGTGTGGATATTTTAAAAGAATTGCCTATTTCGACTATACTTTCACCATCAGGTTTTCAAACTCTTTCATCGCTTGTATTTGCTTATAGTGAAAATGAATTAATTTATAATGTTTCTTTGCCATCTTTGATTATAGTGTTATTTGGGATTATCCCTACATTTTTAATGCATTATTTGCAAAATAAAAACAACCAAAAAGGACAATAATGGAAATCTTAAAAATTGACAATCTTTACAAATCTTTTGGAAAAACAGAAGTTTTAAAAGGAATTTCTTTGAGCTTAAAAGAAGGTGAGATTGTCAGTATTTTGGGAGAAAGTGGATGTGGTAAGAGTTCTTTACTTGGTTGTATAGCAGGTTTTTTTGAAATCAATGATGGCAGTATTTGTATAGGGGATAAACTAGTTGCTTCTAAGAATGTGTATTTAGCCCCACAAGAGCGTGATGTTGGAGTTTTGTTTCAAGATTATGCTTTATTTCCGCACTTAAATGTAGAAGAAAATATATGCTTTGGTATAGACTCTTTAAGTAAAAACGAGCAAAAACAAAGACTTGATGAAGTTTTAGAAATTTTAAATTTAAATACACTTTTAAAGCGCTATCCAAATGAACTAAGTGGCGGGCAAGCCCAAAGAGTAGCACTAGCAAGAACCATAGTCGCAAGGCCAAAGATTATACTTTTTGATGAACCTTTTTCAAATTTAAATCACACTTTAAGCGTTAAAATGCGCAAAGAAATCAAAAATATCTTGAAAGAACATAAGCTTAGTGCTATTTTTGTCACACATGATAAAGACGATGCTTTTTATTTATCAGATAATATCGCTTTGATTAAGGATGGGAAAATTTTAGACTATGGAAGCGCTAAAGAGCTTTTTTATAAGCCTAAAAATATAGATAGTGCTTGCTTTTTGGGGGAAGCATTTTTTATAGATCCAAGTACAATTTTAGATGAGAAATTCAAAGCATATTTGCAAAGTAAAAATGGCATTTTACGCCCTAATGATATACAAATTTCAACTTCACAAACTCCTTTAAAAGCTAGTGTTTTAGAATGCGTGTTTTATGGGGATTTTTATGAGTTAAGCGTGAGTTTGGAAGGACATATTTTTAGCATTTATCATCATAAAGAGCTTAGTAAAAATGATGAAATTTATCTTAAGTTAAGCCAAATAAAAGAGTTTTAAATCATAAATTTAATAAAGTTTATATTAAATATCTTATAAAATACAAACTTTAAAGGTTTAAAATGATACTTACAAATAAACTTGGTATAAAAAATCAACTAGAATTAGCCAAAGAAGAAGAAAGAATAAGCAAACTAAAGGCAAAAGCTTTATTTGAAAGTGGTTTTTTAGATACATTAAAAGCAGGAAGTTTTGAAAGCTTAAGGATAATTCATCAAAAATTATTTGAAGATATTTATGATTTTGCAGGAAAAATAAGAGAGGTAAATATTTCAAAAGGAAATTTTAGATTTGCTCCTGCTGTTTATTTACATGAGGCAATTAAAAAAATAGAACTCATGGAGCAATCTTGCTTTGAACAAATTGTAGAAAAATATGTAGAAATGAATGTAGCTCATCCTTTTAGAGAAGGAAATGGCAGAAGCATGAGAATTTGGCTTGATTTAATACTTAAAAAAGAGTTGAAAAAAGTGATTGATTGGAGTTTGATTGATAAAGATGATTATATAATGGCTATGCAAAGAAGCCCTATTAAAGATGTAGAGATAAAAATTTTACTTCAAAATGCTTTGAGTGATGACATTCATAGTTTTAATATTTTTGCAAGAGGGATTGACGCAAGCTATTATTATGAAGGATATACACTCTATAAAACAAAAGAGCTTTTTTGATGATTTAAAGCTAGTTTTATAATTTTTATTGACATAAGCTTGTTAATCTCAAATTCTTCTTATTGCATTACTTAATAATAAAACATTAAATCACAATATCAAAATAAAATTTGCTAAAGATTATAAAATAAAGTAAAATCACAGCAAAAAAAGGAAATAAATGATTAGTGTAGAATTAATAGAGCATATTTTTAAAGCCGCTTCTATATCAAGATGGAATGATTATCCTAGAATGACAAATTTAGTCGAGCTTGATAAACAAGCACATAAATTTATCATTGCTTATTTCATTGCTAAAATGGAAAAAGATGTCAATATGCGCTTTATCATAGAAGCGGGGATTTTTGAGTTTTTAAGCAGGGTAGTAGTGACTGATATACGCCCTGATGTGTACCATGAGATAACACGTGCAAAAAATGAGCAAGTAAGTGCTTGGGTGTTAAGTAAAATCGCACCGATGATTCAAGATATTGAAAATGGTGAGTTTTTAAAACGCTATGAGCTTTTTTTGCAAGGTAAAGATTATGCGAAAGAAAGGCTTATTTTAAAAGCTGCTTCGTATTTTGCGACAAGGTGGGAGTTTAATATAGTTTATCAAACTAGCTCGTTTTTAAGTGATATTGATGAGATTAAGGCTAAGGTTGAAGAAGAATTAGAAGATTATTATGAATTAATCGGTGCAAGAAAAATCGCTCTTAATCAAAAAATTTCTAAAATAATCGATTTAAGTGGACGTTTGCGCTTTCAAAAAAGATGGGCGCAAACTCCAAGGATTCCAGAAACTGCGGTTTTAGGACATATGCTTGTGGTGGCTATTTTGTCTTATTTTTATTCTTTAGAAGTAAAAGCATGCGATGGTAGAATAGAAAGCAATTTTTATTGCGCTTTGTTTCATGATTTGCCTGAAAGTTTAACTAGAGATATCATCTCTCCGGTAAAATATGGCATAGATGGTTTAAATGAAATCATCAATGAATATGAAATGAAGCTTATTAATGAGAAGATTTTACCTTTTATACCACTATCTTTTAGAGAAGAATTTAGCTATATACTTGGTATTAGAGAAGGACAAAATGAAGAAAGTGCCTTTGTAAAAAATGAATTTGAAAATCGTATTTTTAATAACAAACCAAGTGTTTATAGTGGTAGTTTAGATGCTGTTAATGAAGATCGTTTTAAGGCTATTGATGGAAAGGCTTTGAAGTATTGTGATAAATTAGCAGCTTTTATAGAAGCAGCTTTGTCAATTAGCTATGGAGTAAAGTCTAAAGAGCTTGAAAGCGGTTTTGTGGGAATGTATGAATATTTTAAAACAAATCCGACTATTAATGGGGTAAATTTCTTTAGAATTTGTGAGGATATTAAAGGATATTTTAAACTTTAAAACCCTCTCCCAGATGACTGCGGCACACACTAAGTCTAAGTGCTCTGCTGTGTTCCCACCCTGAAGCGGTGCTTAAAAATAGCATTGCACAGGTCTAAGAGAAGGCAGTTGAAATAATACCTTAAAATATCTTAAAAAACATTGAGGTGAAGTATGTTGAGTATATTTGCAAACTTTTTATCTAAATTTAGAGAATTTTTTGTTCCTAGTCATTTATCTTTAGAATTTAGAGCAAAATCTTTTGCTGCTATTATTGTGGCAAATAAGACTATAAAAGCAGAAATTTGGCAAGTTTTGGCTGATATTGCAAGTGAAGTTTATCCAGATGATAAAAGCAGGCAGGCTATTTTAGTGCAAACTTCTAAAGAATATGTGGATAGAGTTTTAAAAAATGAGCTCAGTTTAGACGCTTTACTTAAAAATATTGCTTCACTTTTAAAGAAAAATCCAAGATATGCAAAAAAGATTAATTTTCATAGACTTGAGCGTTTGATGGATAAAAATGAAGAAGAAGCTTTAGTGCAACTTAGGGTGTATGAATTTTTTGAGCAAGAAATAAAATATATTTTAGAAAAAAATTCAAAAGAACCATCATGAAAGGCTAAAATTAGCGTTTCATGTTGATTGCTTTTTGTATCATTTGATCAGCTGTTGTGATACTTTTACTACTTGAATCATAAGCTTTTTGCAAAGTGATTAAGTTTGTAAATGCTACGGATAAATCTACATTTGATTGCTCTAAATAAGAGCCTTTAAAGGTTGCTGTGCTGAAATTTCCATTATCATCAAGCAAAAAGGTTGGATTGCCGCTATTTCCTGTTTGTCCATAAAGATTTTCTCCTAGCTTTTCCAAACCTTGTTCATTGGTAAAATTAAACAAAGCAAGTTTTGCCATAGCTATTTGATCACCATTAGTAAAAGTGGCGATTATAGTACCATCTGTGTTGATAGAATAATTATTTAAAAACCCTTCACCTTTGCCATCTGTTTGTGTGTGTACTGAAGGCTGTTTATTTTTTAAAGCATGAAGTCCATCATAACCTGAATTTGGTATATTTGGATCATAATAAGAACCAAGGTTTATATTGACTTTTGTTCCGTTATTATCAACTGAGTTTAGAGTGCTAGATACCAAAGCTCCAGCTTCATTAAAGGTGATTAAACCTTCGGTAGTTCCACCTATTTTATTGCCATCATTATCATATACTTGAGCAACGGCTTTGTACTCTAAATCTGTGCCATTTTGCGGTAAAACTCTATCTAATTTAACCTTAACCCAACTAGTAGAACCATCAGGATTAATTAATTTTGCAGAAAGTTCTGTGCTATCAGCTACTTCTTTTTCTACACTTAAATGAGATGATTCTAACTTAGCTGTTTCTAAATCTACTTTATCTAGTTTTTGATTGTCAATACTAAAAGCCAAATTCTCATCTAAAGTAGCTTGTAATGTTTGACTAACACCTTTTTCATCAGTAATTTTAAAATATATAGTATCACCAGGCTTTAAACCAAAAATTTGCTCATCTTTTACACTACCTGAAATTTTTACACTACCATCTTCATTTTTACTAAATTCAAATTTAGAAGCATCTACATCTACATTCACTGCTTCTGTTTTGGTGCTTGTGTCTAAATTTCCACTCCAAGTGATATTTTGTGTTGGTTGAGGCGGTAAATAAAGATTTTTAGGCACAGAAATAGGCCCTTGGGTATTAACTCCACCTATTTGGAAATTTTCTCCAGGTGTTCCACTCCAAGCTGTGGTAACTTTTTGTCCCATAGCTTGACCAAACATATTAGAAACCCTATCGCTTAGCTGAATTTCTTTTAATGATGGATTCATAGTTCCAAGCACATAATTACCATTTGAATCTACTAAAAATCCATTTGCATCAGGTTTAAAAGCACCATTTCTAGTATAATAAACTCCATTGGCATTACTTACACCAAAAAAGCCCTTTCCAGTAATAGCCACATCAAATTCATTATCAGTAGAAACTAGTGGTCCTTGTTCAAAAACATCATTTGTGGCTCCTGCTACACTACCATAACCAGTTTGACCTTTGTTGTATGATTGGGTTGTAACAGTGCTGTAAAATACATCTTTGAATGCTACATCAGAGTATTTAAAACCAACTGTATTGACATTGCTTATATTGTGAGCAGTATTGTCTATGCCATAACTTTGGGATTTTACTCCATTTACTCCATTGTAAAATGCTGTAAACATGATTTTATCCTGTAATTTCTTTAATGTCTTCCCATTTAACCCAGCTACCGCCCATACCAACTAGAGCTTCGCCATCTTCAAATCTTACACCAGTGATAGGATAAGCACCATAAGTTGAGTTAACTGTTGTTCCATCTTCACCTATATAACTTGCTCTTACATAGTATTTACCAGATGGCACAGGATTTCCACTATCATCTGTTCTATCCCAAACAATCTGTTTCATACCTGCAGTCATATCTTTAACTTTCATTGTTCTTACAGGATCACCTGCTTCGTTATAAATAGTAAATGTTACAGGTTCGCTATCTGATTTATAAGCTGAATCAATCTTAGCTGTTTTGATATCAACGCTTGGAGTATGTCCTATAATTTTAAAGGTTTGATCTTCACCAACTACTGCTTTAACAGTTTCTTCTTGGCCTTTATCATCAACTAATTTTACATATACAGTTTCCCCAGGCCCTGCTATTTCTTTATCTACCTTACCTGTAATGTCTAGTTTGTCTTCACCATTTTTCTTAAGTTCAAAACCTTCAGTGTTAATATCAGTCTTTTTACCTTTTTGTGGTTCTTTTGGTAAATACATATTAATTTGAAATTGTATATCATCATCTGCTACCACAAGATAATCATCTTTAACTGTTGCAAGTTTTCCAACCGCAGCTAATGCACTCATACCGGTACTTGCTGCAATAGAATTTTGTAGTTTTGCCATCGCATCTACTAGTTGAGTCATGGTTTTATTGGTGTTATCTTGCATTTCAAGTGCTGAAAGTTGTGCTGTTTGAGTAAGCATTTTTTCAGTATCCATAGGATCGGTTGGATCTTGGTGTTGAAGTTCTATCAAAAGAAGCTTTAAAAATGCATCCTTGTCAAGTTCTGCTCCAGGGTTATAAATCAACCCACTATCGCCTTCTCCAGCTCTAGCATTTCCTTTTGCATTTAGCATATCTTTAGTATTAAGTGTTGCTAAAGGACCTTGAAGAGTTTGTGTATTTATATTTGACATAAAAATCCTTTTTTATATGTTTTTAAAGCTTAAAGCAAAAAATATTCCATACTAAAAATATTTAGCTAAAACCATCTCTAAGCTTGGTTTTTCTTGAATTTCTTTTTCAAAATTCACCTTATCTTCTTTATTGTTATTATTTTTTTGTTTTTGTGGATTATTCTGCTCTTTTCTTTCTTGGTTGTTAAAATTCATTTCTAAATTTGTAAAGCCCATGTTTACAAGAGCATTTTTAAACTCAGCTTGATGTTGTATGAAAAGATTTAAAGTATTTTGATTAGAATTAAAGCTGATGTTTAGATTAGATCCTCTTTGGACTAAGGTAACTTCTACTTCTCCAAGATTATGCGGATTTAAAGTTATACTAAAGCGAGTTATAGGTGCTTTATAACTTTCTAGTTTGTCTTTAAATTCTTGGGCGAAATCATTGAAAGTTTCTTTCATAGGAATATTTTGATTTTTCACAAAATTATTGGAAACTCTATTCATTTCTTTCACGTAAGAATTTAAATTTTCTTCATTATGATCACTATCATCTTTTGTAAGTTCTTTGGTGGTTTTGAAAATATCGTTAAAAACATCTGTATTTTGAGTATTTTTTTCTGTTTTTAATTGTTTTTCTTGAGTATTTAATAAATTCTCTAAATTAATTTTTAAATCTTGATTTTGTAAATTTTGAGTATTTTTTGTATTTGTTAATTCAGTTTTTAAGTCCTTTGAATTTTCTAAAACAGAACTTATTTTTTTACTAAAACTATCTTCACTGGTAGTTAATTTTTCATTTTTTAATATTTCTTTAAAATCTATTTTTTCTTTATCTTTAATTTCTTTTTTTAAGTTTGAATTTTGAGTTAGATTAATGAGTTCAATATCATTTAATTTATCATTTTTATTAATATTTTTTATATTTTTTGTTTCTTTGTTATCTTGAATTTTTTCTATAAATTTTTCTTTGAAATCTATATTTTGAATATTTTCTTTTACTTTTACATCTTTTTTTGGAAGCTCTATGTTTTTTAAAGCAGAAGAAAGTAAAGAAACACCTTCATTTTCTTTGCTTTTTATATTTTTATTTGTATTTGGTTCTTCTTTTAAAAGTTTGGTGATTTTTTGATTGATTAAATCTTGAAAAACATTAGTATTGTTTTGTTTTGCATTTTCAAAAAAACCTTTTTTATCAAGATTTGGAAAAGCTTCTTTTAAATCTTTGATTTGTTCAAATTTTATATTTTTTATATTTAATCCAAGTTCTTTTGCTATATTAAAAAGCTCATTGATATTTTTTATATTTTTTAACTTGTGTAGGTTTTTTTCAAGAGCTAAAATAGCAGTATTATCTTGGACAAGTTTGTTTAATTTTATATCCTTGCTATCACTTTGTAAAACTTCTAGTAAAGAAAGAATTTGCATAAAATTTGCACCTTCAAAAAGCTTTAAAGCATCCTTTTCGTCTAATTGAACTTTATCGTCAATGGTTTCTTTTAAGCTTTCGTTTTTATTTTCTTTTTGTGGTGCTTTAAAGTCTTTTGGTAAACTTCCATCTTTTTCATCTATAGCTTGCAATAGTGAATTTAAAAATTCTTCTCCATCGCTATTTGAATTAGCACTTTCTTTGCTAGGATTTTCATTTTGTGGAGCGATGCTTAGTAAGTTTAAAGCATCGCTAGCTTGGATATTTGACATTAATTAACCTACTAAAAAATTATTTTTTGCTAAATTTGGAAATAAATTTTGCAATTGCGCTGCACAATCAAGTTTTAAATTTTCATGAGAAAGATTAAAGTTTTTAAATATTACTAGTAATTCTTCTATATTTTTAGCATTTAAAACTGCATTTTCATTATGAGCATCATCCAAAATTTCACTTACTTTACTTGAAAGTTTTGCATAGTTTAGTTCTTTTTCTTCATTTGAATTTACAACTTCTAAATAATTTAAAAGTTCCATAAAATGCTTACTATTTAAAACCGAAGTTCCTTGTTTTTCTAAGTTAGCGTTAAAGATTTGAGTTCCTAGGTTTGACATATTTTTCTCCTTAAAAATAATTCTTACCCAAACAAAAGCAACAAGTGTTCCAATTTAGCAATCTTAATTTTTAAGCAATTTTTTTATATAATATTAGATTTTAAATTTAAGACTTTGGAGAAAAACTTGGATAATATTAGAAATATAGCTGTTATAGCTCACGTTGACCATGGAAAAACAACAATGGTAGATGAGCTTTTAAAACAATCAGGAACCTTTAGTGAGCGCGAGCAAATAGCAGAGCGTGTGATGGATAGTAATGATATAGAAAAAGAAAGAGGTATTACTATACTTTCTAAAAATACTGCTATTAATTATAAAGGCACTAAAATAAACATCATAGACACTCCAGGCCATGCTGATTTTGGCGGTGAGGTTGAGCGTGTGTTAAAAATGGTTGATGGGGTTTTGCTTTTAGTTGATGCACAAGAAGGTGTTATGCCTCAAACTAAATTTGTGGTAAAAAAGGCTTTATCTTTAGGACTTAAACCTATCGTTGTTATCAATAAAATCGACAAACCAGCTGCTGATCCTGAAAGAGTAATTAATGAAATTTTTGATCTTTTTGTGGCTTTAGAAGCAAATGATGAACAACTTGATTTTGCTGTAGTTTATGCAGCTGCTAAAAATGGTTATGCAAAGCTTGCGCTTGAAGATGAAAGCACTAATATGGAGCCATTGTTTAAGACTATACTTGAGCGCGTACCTGCTCCAAGCGGTAGCGATGAAAACCCTTTACAGCTTCAAGTTTTTACTCTAGGTTATGATAATTTCGTTGGTAAAATAGGCATTGCAAGAATTTTTAATGGTAAAGTAAAGAAAAATCAAAATGTAATGCTTGCTAAGGCAGATGGTTCTAAAATCAATGGAAGAATTTCAAAACTTATTGGTTTTATGGGTCTAGAAAAAATGGACATTGAGGAAGCAGGAACAGGTGATATTGTAGCGATTGCAGGTTTTGAAGCTTTAGATGTGGGAGATAGTGTGGTAGATCCAAACAATCCTATGCCGCTTGATCCTTTACATATAGAAGAACCGACTTTAAGCATAGTATTCTCAGTAAATGATGGTCCTTTAGCAGGTACTGAAGGCAAGCATGTAACTTCAAATAAAATCGCAGAACGTCTAGAAGCTGAGATGAAAACTAATATTGCTATGAAATATGAAAGTACAGGCGAGGGCAAATTTAAAGTAAGTGGAAGAGGTGAACTGCAAATAACTATCTTGGCTGAAAATATGCGTAGAGAAGGTTTTGAGTTTTGCATGGGAAGACCTGAAGTTATCGTTAAGGTAGAAGATGGAGTTAAAACAGAACCATTTGAGCATTTGGTGATTGATGTGCCTGATGATTTTACTGGGGTTGTGATTGAAAAATTAGGTAAAAGAAAAGCTGAAATGAAAACTATGACACCAACTGGAGATGGTCAAACTAGACTTGAGTTTGAAATTCCTGCGCGTGGGCTTATAGGATTTAGATCACAATTTTTAACAGATACTAAAGGCGAGGGTGTTATGAACCATAGCTTTTTAGAGTTTCGTCCATTTAGCGGAGCAGTTGAAAAAAGAAATAATGGTGCGTTAATTTCTATGGAAAATGGTGTTGCACTAGGATATTCTTTGTTTAATTTGCAAGATAGAGGGGTATTGTTCATTGATCCTCAAACAAAAGTATATACAGGTATGATTATAGGTGAGCATTCACGCCCAAATGATTTAGATGTTAATCCTATTAAAGGTAAAAATCTAACCAATGTTAGGGCAAGTGGTAGTGATGATGCGATTAAGCTTGTGCCACCTAGAAAATTAAGCCTTGAAAGAGCGTTAGAGTGGATAGAAGAAGATGAGCTTGTAGAGGTTACTCCACAAAATATTAGAGTTAGAAAAAGATATCTTGATCCTACTCAAAGAAAAAGAATGGAAAAGGCTAAGTCTTAATGGATTTTGAAGCCATAAGACAAGCTTTAAATAAAAGACTCAAAGCTTTGCAAATTTTAGCATTTGCTGAAGCTTTGGTTATATTTTTTCTTTCTTTTCAATTTAGCAAAGATGTGATTATAGCTTTGTTTTTTGCTGTTTTAGCAGGAGTTTTGTTTTTTAGAATTTTAGGAAGAAAGCTTATGTGGGGACGCAATGAGCTTGTGTTTAAAATGTGTGAGGAATTTTTAAAACAAAACAATGCTAAATTTGACAAACAAGGCTTTGGCCAAAAAGATTTTGAAAAAATTGCTTTTGACTTTTCTTTAAAAACTTATCATTCTCAAAATTCTTTTGTTTTTGATGATTTTATTCTTTATGATGTGAAATTTAAAGATGATTTTGGAAATTTCTTTTGTGGAGTTTTGCTTTATAGTAAGAAATTAAAAGAAGATATCAACTCAAATGAAAGTATTTTTGAAAAAGCAAAGGATAAAGAATTTTCTACACAAAGAGTTTTGAAAAAAGATGATTATTTACTCATAGCAAGTTTGAAAAATCCTTTTTTTGCTGATTTGAAAATTTCAAGTGAGTTAAATTTTAAACTTTTTAGGGCTAATTTAGAAAAAATTCAAACTTTTATACATGATTAAGTTTAGCTTACTTAATCATTTTGTTCTAAATTATTAATTTCTTGTATTTTTAAATTCTCATTTTTTCCCATTAAATTTTGTATGGTTTGGATTTGCTCTTTAGAGGCATAGCTTATGTCTTTTAAAACTATCCAAGTGATTTTTTGATTACAAGGCTTGTTGAGTTTATTTTTAAAGATATAAAAAGATTGAAGGTTATTTGGCAATAACCCATTAGCACTTAAGCCTTGAACATAAAGTTTATCGCCTTCTTTTTTAGGAAAAGCACGGATGATTTTTTTAATAAAAGGATTTTCCACACCTTCTTGTAAAAACAGTACAACCACTACTATATAGCCTTTTTGACTTACATGACTAAAATGAATTTCTAAAGGATAAGATTTTTTATCAATAGAAATTTTTGATGGAGCGTGAAAGTGGAAATGAGATAAATTATAAGCTGTATTATCTAGCGCGATATGGCTTCCATTGCTTGCAAAATGCATTTTTATGGTATAACCATCATTTATTAAGCCAAAAGAATCATTTGAGTAGTTAAATTCTAAAGAATGATTTTTATTTGTAACCTTTCTACTGTTTATATTAATAAAATCTTGATTTAACCCACTTTCACAGTAAATCCAGTTTTTATCTAAATTTTTCCATTTGTCCTTGTCTATAAAATTTCCATGTGAGGCATTTTGAGGCATTTGCTCGTAGGCAAAAAGCATGCTAGTGGTAAATAAACCAAAAAGTATTTTTTTAAAACTCATAATATTCCTTTTTTAGCATAATTATAAAAGAACATCCCCTATAAAAAGCTTATGTTTAAAAATAATTATATTAAAATTAAATATTTATCTTAAAAATTAGCAAGATTATTCTTTACCATCTTTAATAGGCACAAAAAGACATTCATCTAAAACTTCTTTACTAATCTCGCCATCTTTTTTTGTAAATTTAGTGATAAATTGTTGATTTCCTATGAGTAAAGGAGCTACTAAAATTCCATTGTTTTCAAGTTGATCAAACAATACATTTGGAATATGCTCTATATAAGCTGAGAGTAAAATTCTATCATAAGGTGCATAATTTTTCCAACCATTTTGTCCATCATCAAATTTTACATGGATATTAGCATAGTTTAGTTTTTTAAATTTTTCTATAGCGCTAATTGCAAGTTTTTCAATGCGCTCTATGGTAAAAACTCTTCTAATAAGTTTGCTTAAAATCGCAGCTTGATACCCGCTACCACAACCTATTTCTAAAACACTATCAGCATCTTTAAAATCAAGTGCCATAGTCATTTTAGCTACGGTTAAAGGTGAGCTTATCCATTGATTACCCATTAAAGGAAGTGCATCAAGTCTATAAGCATGCATTTTTAAAGGTGAAAAAATTTCTCTTGGAGTGGAACAAAAAGCTTCAAATAATTCTTCATTGATGAAAGTATTTTTGCGAATTTCTTCTGCCATAGTTTGACATTGTTTTTGTTCAAATATATGAATCAATAAGCACCCCTTGATAAAAAGTGTTATTTTATCTTAAATTTTATTTATCTAGCTTTAAAATCCTTAAGGCGTAAAAACGCCTTAAGATTAATCAAGTGTATAAAGGATGTTTGATCCATCTTGATAAGATAAGATGTGCATTTTGCCATCTTTAAAGAATAAACTTCTTGCATTAGTTATATTTTCTGGATAAGAAATAGTTTTTACAACTTCTTCTTTGTCTAGATCAATTACAGCAATAACATTATGTTTTTTACTTAATGCATAAATTTTACCATCTTTAAATGCCATTGAAGTTACATAAAGATCACCTAGTGTTTTCCCTTCCTTTAGATCAGCTTTAGGAGTAAATTCAGCTGAAAGAACTCTATCTGCTAAAGAAATTTTAGAAATTACAAAAGTTTTAGTGTCTTTATTGTTTGGAACAGTTGCTGTATACATATATTTTCCATCAGTAGTTGTGCTTAGTATGTGATGGAATTTAGCTCTAACTGTATCAATTCTACCACGACCAAGATCTTTGCCTTGACCTTCGAAATTATTTGCCCCTTTCATAAAGTCAGCATATTGTAAAGCCTCATTTGCATTAGGATTTTGAGCAAATCTTAAGAAAGTTTTATTAGAACCCATTAAGATGTATTTATTGTCTAGATAAGGGATAATTCCTATGATAGGGTTGATTGTAGCTGAAAAATATGGATCTAAAACAAAATCAACTTTAGTGCTAAAATTATTATCTAGGAAAAATACTTCCCATTTTGAACTTGCAACATATTCCCCATTGATATAATCAAGTGTATTGATAGCTTTAGGAAAATCAATTTTTGTTTCATTTGTTATTTTTAGATTTTCATCAATACTTGCAAATGGAGCATTGCTAATATTATTATCAAATTGAATACCTAGTTTTTCACTAGCAGGCGCAAAAGCAAAGTCAGGTTCTTTAACATCGCGTTTTCCTAAAAAAGAAATGCTTTTCCAGCTTTTGCTCCAACCTGAATCATCCCAAATGATGTATTTTGGATTTAAACTAAAACGAACTGGATCGCCTTGTCCGCTATATGGGATAGGACCAGTACTTACAAAAGCTTGGAATACATTTGAAGCTACAATAAAAGCAACAATAACCATAGCAGCTAGATTAAATTTAGTTAATTTTCTAAAGCTAGCTCCTTCCATTTCTTTTTCAAAAGAACCAAATTTTGGAGCAAAGGCAAAAATAACACCAAGTAGTAAAACTACAGCCCAAAATACCACTTCAGCCCAAAAATAAGTATGTAAACCAAAAATAGGTAAACCAAAACCTTGATCAAGATCACGGTGTGCATGGCCGCTTATATGATTAAATGATTGCCATAAACCAAAAGCTGTTGCGATTAAAAGGAAAGCTAAAAATTTACCTTTCATACCATAACGTACAACAAATAAAGCCGCTACGCCGATGAAAATCATTGATTCTCTTTGACCCCAGCAAGAAGTACAAGGGCTATCACCTAGCATATAGCCAAAGATTAAATTTGCAATTCCAACAGGTAATAAAATAACCAAAAAGCCTGCTAAGCACATTAAAAAATAAAAGAATTTAGTTTTGTTAATATCACACATATTTGCCACCTTATAGATTCATTAGGCCTAAGATTGCGCCTGATTTACGACCTAAATAGTCAAATACCATAATAGCCCATGAAATTACAAGTATAGAAAAAGCTAATTTTTCTTTTTCTGGTTTAACTATCATGAGGACTATGGCGATAAAGATTAACAAAAGTTCTAAAAACTCCATCATTTCCCCTTTAAAATAAAATAAAAACCGCCGATTTTACTATATTAGAATAAATAAAAATAAAATATTAAACTGAAAAAGAGATTTGATTTAAAAAGTATAAAAAAATGAGTAGTTTTGAGACTTAGAAGTCATCAAAACTTAAGCTTCCTTTGGAGTAATTTGTAACCTTGCTTTCAAAGAAATTACTCTTTTGATCATTAAATTTAGAAAAATCATCTACCCATTTAATAGGATGTTTTGCATTATAGATTTTATCAAGATTAATTGCAATTAGTCTTTGATCAACAAGATAATGAATATATTCTTCTATAATATCATCTGTAAAGCCCATGATTTGATTTTGAGTGATGTATTTACCCCATTTAATTTCAAGTTCACCTGCTTTTTTAAACATATCATAGATTTTATTTACATTGGTATCATTAAATAAATCAGGTCTTTCTTTGCGCACAGAATTAATCATATTTTGAAATAATAGCAAATGTGTAATCTCATCTCTTTGTATAAAGCGTATCATTTGTGCTGATCCTAGCATTTTCCCTGCGCGCGCTAAAGCATAAATAGCAGTAAAACCACTATAAAAATACACTCCTTCTAAGATTTGATTTGCTACCATTGCAAGTAAGAGTTTGTTATCATCTACTTCGCCAGCTAATTCTTCATAAATGCTTGAAATGAAATCATTTTTTTCTCTTAAAGTTTCATCATGTTTTTCCATTTCGTAAATTAAGTCTGTATTTTCACAGATTGCTTCAACCATTACTGCATAAGATTTTGAGTGATTTGCTTCTTCATAAGCTTGTCTTGCTAAAACTGCATTGATTTCAGGCGCTGTGATGTAAGGATTGATATTATCAGCAAGATTGTTTGTTTGAAAACTATCCATTGAGATAAGTTGAGACCAAACTAAATCATACATTCTTTTTTCTGCTACGGTTAGATTACAGCGATAATCAAGTGCATCTTTGGTTGTATCTACTTCTTTTGGAAACCAAGTATTTGCCTCCATTAAATCCCAAAGCTTTAAAGCCCAAGTGTATTTTGCTTTAGTAAAATTTAAAATCCCATGAGGATTACCATTAAATACTTTTCTATCATTTAAAGTTTCATTTGATTTTGGATTATAAATTCTTTTTCTATTCATTTTTCTACCTTTGTGACAATAACACTTTGGCTTAAAATATCATGCAAAGCCAAAGTATCTTTTCTTAAAAAACTTACCAAAAACCCAATCAATAAACCAAAACTTACGATAAAAATTATATAGCGTAAGAGTATTCTAAAAAAATTAAGTTTTTGGCCATTTTTAAGATCAATTAAATATAAATCATAAGCTTTAAGTCCAGGACTTTGAGCTTTTTTTGCTAAAAATAAGGCCTGTATAAGCCCAAAAAGCAAAGAGCATAAAAAAATTATAAGTTGATTGTTTAAAAAGGCTTCTTTAGAGCCAAGTGTAAAATAAAATAAATATAAAACAGGCACATAAAGCAAAAATAGATCAATCAAAAAAGCTTTAAATCTTAAAAAGCGAGTAGCTATTTTTGCTTTAGTTTTCATTAGTTTCCACGACTACCAGGTTTGATAGCTTTGGTGCCTTTTTCACAAAGTGGACAAGCATTTGCTTCATAAATATCAAATTCGAAATTTCCTAGTGCAAAAAGTGGTAAATTTGCAGGCAGTTTTGCATTTTCTTTTCTAGGGTTGTTTAAATTTTTTACCGCACAAAAACCACGATTTGCTAAAGCTGCAAAGCCTACTACTTCCCCACCTAAGCTTTCGATGATTTTTGCACTCTCAAGTGCAGAACCACCTGTTGTAATAATATCTTCACAAACGATAAATTTTTCGCCTTTTTTTACTTCAAAACCACGTCTAAGACTCATCACTCCTTCTACGCGCTCAGTGAAAATAAAGCGTTTATTGCAAGCTCTAGCAAGCTCATAACCTGCTAAAATTCCACCCAAGGCAGGAGAACAAATGCTATCAAATTCGATGTTAAAACTAGCAATAACTTTTGCAAGCTCTTCACAAAGCTCACCTGCTAGTTTTGGATTTTCTAAAACTTTAGCACTTTGAAGGTAAAACTCAGAGTGTTTCCCTGAGCTAAGCAAGAAATGTCCTTGTAGGTATGCTCCACAATCTTTATAAATTTGTTCTAAGTTCATTATCAAACCTTTAAAAGTTCTGCTTCTTTATTTTTAACTAATTCATCTACTTTTGCTGTGTAATTATCAGTTTGTTTTTGAACCTCATCATAAGCTTTTTTGGCTTCATCTTCTGAAATTGCTTTATCTTTTTCTAGTTTTTTAACTGCATCATTTGCGTCTTTTCTAATGTTTCTAATGGCTACTTTAGCCTTTTCTCCCATAGCTTTGGCATTTTTAGCATTTTCTTCTCTTTGTTCTCTTGTCATAGGTGGAAAGAATAATTTCACACTTTCACCATCATTGTTTGGATTTACTCCTATATTTGCTGCAGCTATGGCACTTTCTATAGCTTTTAGCATTGATTTTTCCCAAGGAGTAATGCTTATGGTTGAAGCATCGGTTGCTAAAACTGTTGCTACTTGATTAAGTGGGGTTGCACTACCATAATAATCAACATGAATATGATCAAGTATGTTGATATTTACTTTACCAGTTCTTATAGTGGTAAAATCTTTTTTTAAGGCCTCTAAACTTTTATCTGATTGTTGTTTTTGCTTGGTATAAATTTCATTTAGCATGGTTTATCCTTTTTATTTGCTAGTGTTACTTTCGCTAATTGGGGCACTTGGTGCAACTGGAATGTTAGTTGTATTTGTCTCAGGCGCTTTTGGTAAAATTTGTTCTGCTTTTTCAGCAAGTGAGTTAGAGTTAGCATTATTATACATATAGCTAAGGGCAATTGTATTAGCAATAAGTAAAACACCCATTACAAAAGTAAATTTAGCCAAAAATCCCGCAGGACCTTTTGCTCCAAATAAACTTTCATTACTTCCACTATAAGCTCCAAGTCCTATGCTTGAACTTTTTTGTAATAAAACTGCAATACAAATAATTACAACAATTGCAAATTGCAAAATAATTAAAAGAGTAGTCATGAATTTTCCTTATTGAAAATAAAATGAGTATTTTAACTTAAAAAGTTTGATAAAAACTTGAAAGAGGTAAAGAAAATTTGCGAGAAATAATCTCGCAAATTTTTATCTGCTATTAAAGCTTCTTAAAATATTAAGAAGAGAGATGAAAAGGTTGATAAAATCAAGATAAAGTGCAACCGCACCTTCGATTGGTGTTTCATAGTTTCCTCTAATGATGTTTTGAGTATCATAAAGGATGTAAAAAGAAAATAAAATCGCACCAATACCAGAAATAGCTAAGCTTACAAGTGAGCTTTGGAAAAATAGATTAATTAAAGAAGCTACTACGATAACGATTAAAGCTATAAAAAGCATTTTTCCCATCATAGTAAAATCTCTTTTTGTATTCATAGCAAATACACTTAAAGCACCAAAAGCTACTGTTGTTAAAGCAAAAGCTTGAGCGATGATGCTAGCCCCTGCAGGAAGTGCTAAAACTGAATATAAAAGTGGTGTTAAAGTAAGCCCTGAAACAAAAGTAAAGGCAAAAAGTAAAATTAAATTAAGCGGAGCTTCTCTTTTTTTCCATTGTAATGCAAACAATAAACCAATTTCAACAACAAATAAAATCCAAAAAGTTGCTTGAGATTGTGCAAATAAATGCGCTAGAGCAAAAATTCCTATGTAAGCGCCCGCTGTTGCAGCTAATAATGAAGCAGCAAAAAGCTGATAAGTTTGTTTTATAAAAATGCTTAAATCACTTCTAGCATAACCTTCAAATTCTTGAGTTTTAGAGTTAGAATAATCTCTATCATAAAGACTCATTAAAATCCTCCAATAATTTTTAAAACCAAAATTTACAAAAAAAAGATAAATGAAAGATTAAAACTACATAAAAATATAACAAAAAATAAATTTATTGATTTGGTTTAAGTAAAAATAATTTTAGTATAATGTCTTGTTAAAATACAAAAAAGGACTATTCTTGAAAGACTTGATCGATGGTGCTTTAAAATTTATGCAAGAAGATTTTAAAGAGCATGCAGAGCTTTTTGAAAGTTTAAAAAACAAGCAAAATCCTCATACGCTTTTTATAGGTTGTGCTGATTCAAGAGTGATACCAAACTTAATCACTAATACAGGTCCAGGCGAGCTTTTTGTTGTAAGAAATATAGGCAATATCGTTCCACCTTATAGAGTCGGGGATGATTTTTTAGCAACTACTTCAGCTATTGAATATGCTTTTAATTCTTTACATATAAAAAATATTATAGTTTGCGGTCATAGTAATTGCGGAGGCTGCGCGGCTTTATATGCAAACGAAAATGATTTAAAAAATATGCCTAATGTCAAAAAATGGCTTACTTTGCTTGAGCCTATAAAAAATAAGGTTTTAAAGATTGCAGGTAGTGATTTAGCTATGCGTTCTTGGATGACTGAAAAAATGAATTTGGTAAATTCTTTGCAAAATTTATTAACTTATCCAGGCGTTGAAGAAGCTTTAAATAAAAAAGAAATTGAACTCCATGCTTGGTATTACATCATAGAAACGGGTGAAATTTATGAGTATGATTTTAATTTTGAAAATTTTGTTTTAATTCAAGAGAGAGCGAGAAAACCATGAAAAAGATTTTTAGTATTATTTTGCTTTTTTTGTTTGTTAATGCTTTATATGCACAAGAAAAAAACGCTTTAGAGGATAAAAATAGTATTTTTGCCCTAGTACAAAATTACATAGAGCTAAATTTACTTTTAGAAAGCTTTAAAAATAGCGATACAAATAGCAGTGAATTTCAAGATAATATTAAAGAAATAGAAAAACAAAAAGCTGCAATTTTAACTACTTTACCTTTAAAAATGGTATCTCAAAAAATTGATGATAAAGAGGCAAAAGACTTTTTACAAACTAAAAATGCTTTGCAAAAAAGTGTTGAAAATGCTCAAGCTAAGAAAAGATATTATGATTATGTGGATAATAAAATTAAACTTTTAAATTTAACCTCTGCAGAACATTTTTACCTATGTATCTTTGAATTAGAAAAAGTTTTTATCGAAGGAGCACAAAGTCAGACTATAAGAAGCATTATTGATAAAAGTATTGATGTGCTTAAAGAAGATATGGTTTTTAATTTTACCTTAGATAAAGAAAAAATTAATGATATTGCTCAGCTTAGAACCTTAGAAATCAATGAAAATAATTTAAGAAATGCTATAAAATCTTATAATGAAATTTTAGTTTATCTAAGAAACAATGCTAGTTTGCTTGAAACTAATTTTTTATTTACAGGTTTAGGCTTGCAAAATGCAATTAATTATATTAATGAACAAACTTCTATTAGTAGCGTAAATCTTGGAAAAATAGTTATTTCTATCGCTGTAATTGTCTTTTTTTATTCTTTGAAGTTTTATCTAGCGAAGATTTTATATTTTATACTCATACGTTTGTTTGGAAAAAATTCAGCTAATATGGAGATAAAAACTCATTTTCTAGAAAAACTTCAAGGGCCAGTGGGTTGGTTTTTATTTGCTTATGCTATAGGAATTTGTTTTACTATTTTTTACTATCCTGCACCTGTTGATATAAGAATTAGCAATATTTTATCTATTGCTTATGTTATTTTAACTGCTTGGCTTGTGATAAATATCTTTGATAGTTATGGCATGGTGATTGTTGCAAAGCTTGCTGAAAAAAGTGGTAAGCGTGAAGTGGTTAATTTGATCATTAAAATTTTATATTTTATCATTATAGTAATAGCTGTTTTATTTGTTTTAGCGCATTTAGGATTTAATATTTCAGCATTAATTGCGTCTTTAGGTATTGGTGGTTTGGCGGTGGCATTAGCAGCTAAGGATATTATCGCAAATTTCTTTGCTTCTGTGCTTTTGCTTTTTGATAATAGTTTTAATCAAGGCGATTGGGTGGAAATTTCAGGTATAGAAGGAACCATAGTAGAAATTGGACTTAGAAAAACCACTATTAGAACTTTTGATAATTCTTTAGTATTTTTACCAAACTCAACCATCATGGGAACAAATATAAAAAATTGGAGCAAAAGAAAAATAGGACGCCATGTAAAATTATTTATCGGTGTCACTTATGATGCAAGACCTGAGCAACTTGAACAATGTGTAGAAGATATAAGATATTTATTAGCTACTAGTCCTTTGATAGCCCAAGTTGATGATAGTGCGTTAAATCATGGCGGAACACGCGCTAGATACAGACAAAATTTAGTTTCAGTAAATGACTTAGAAGGGTATAAAAATAACACTTATGTGGCTGTGAGTGGTTTTGGCGCAAGTTCTATTGATATAGAAGTGTATTTTTATACCAAAGCAGTAGATGCAGGTGGTTTTAGAGAGGCAAGACAAAGTATTTTGCTTGAGTTAATGAAAATTGTTGAAAGAAATAAACTCAGCTTTGCTTTTCCTTCGCAAAGTCTTTATATAGAAAAAATCAATAAAGAAGACAAAGAAGAGCTATTATCTTAATAAGCTCGTCTTTGATCATCGCATTCAACTATAATTTTTTCAGCGATGATAATACTTCCATTTTTACTGCCTTTAATTTTAACAAGGCTTCCTTTTTTTAAATCTTGTACATTAGCTTGTTTTTTATTGCTTCCAAAAATTCCACAACCATAAACATCAATACGTGTTTGGGGTAAAATTGTGATGATTAAATTATTATCAAAACTTGTTTGAATGCTTATTGTGTGAGCGGTGGTATTTTTTAAGATGCCTTGAACTTTATAAGCAAATGCAAAAGTGCTAATGCAAACTAGTATAAGAAAAAAACGCATTAAAATAACTCCTTTTTAGGAGTTATTTTGCTTAATAAGCTCTTTTTTTGCATTCGATTTTGATTTCTTTAGCAGTTATATTTTGAACTTGATTTGGTGTTTGTGGATTTGGTGTTGTTTGAGCATAGCCATGGAAAACTTCAGCTTCTATAAAAGTTCCTACTTTTAAATCTCTAAAAGTGCCGTATTTATCCATACCAAAAATACCACAATCATCCATATCAATTTCAGTATTTGGTAGAATTTTTACATTCATTTTTTGACCGTAAGTGGTGTCAATTAAAATAGTTTTTGCACCATCATTTACATCTACTATCACTCCATAAATTCCATCTGCATAAGCAAGACTTGAAAGACCTAAAACTGTTAATAATGTAGCGATTTTCTTTTTCATTTTTTCTCCTTTATTTTTTATGCAAGAATTATATAATTTTTTGAGTGAAGCAAGAGTGAATTTAGATATAATTTAAAAAATTTACTAAAACGAGGTATTTATGAGAGGGTTTTTACATTGTTTTTTTGCATTTTTGCTTGCAAGTTTATTGTTTGCTTGTTCTAAAAATGAAGATAAAAGCTCTGCTATAAGAGCTTATGGTTTTAATGAAAACACGCAAAGTATTTTTATAGAGTTTAATACTAATATTATTAATCAAGAAATAGGCATTATAAAAGAAAGAGAAATTATTGTTAATAATCAAAAGACAAAAGTAAAATATGAGCTTGAAACACCCACAAGATTAAATATTTTTACAGCTTTAAAAGCAAATCAAGCATATGATATTTTTATAGATTTAAATGATATTTTAGCAAATGAAAAAGTGCAATTAAAAGTCCAAACTCCTTTTGAAAAACTAGATATTAAAGGATATTTTCAAAATATTTCAAATGATGAGAGTGTATTGCTTTTAAATATTCAAAGTTTTTATACTCTTAATAAAGATGAATTGTTAAAAGCTATTAAAATTACTGCACAAGAAAAAGAAATTCAAATAGATAAAATCATCATCCAAGGTGATATAGCAAGTATATATTCTAAAGCACTAAGTATCAAAAATACTAATACTAATGTAAAAGTAGTTTTTGATAAAGAAATTTTAGGTTTAGAGAAAAATATAGATTTAGAGTATATTTTGCTTGCAAAGAGCGAATTTGTTTTTCAAAATGCAAATATAGTTAATAAAAACATAGAATTGCTTTTTTCTCAAAATATTTCACAAGATCAGAATTTAAAAGAATTGATTTTTATTACCCCAGAAGTAGATTTTAAGGCATTAGCTTTTGGAAATAAAATCAAGCTTACAGGTAATTTTTCCCCAAATAAAACTTATGAAATTCAACTTGCTCAAGGGATTAAAAGCGCTGATGGAATTAGCACAAAAGAAAATTACAAAACTCAAGTAAGTTTAAAAGACTATGAGCCTGCTATAAGTTTTACAAATCAAGGAGTGTTTTTATCTAGCAAGGCGAGTAAAAAAATAGCTTTTAAGAGTATGAATATTAAAAAGGTTCGTTTGGAAGTTTATCAAGTATTTTCAAATAACTTAAGTGAATATTTAAGATATAAAAATCTTCAAGGTGCTAAAAATTTAAGCGATTATGATAGTGATATTTTTTCAGAGAGTGATTATACTAGTGAAATAGTGTTAAAAAAAGACTTTGATATAAAAAATACCAAAAATCAATGGCAAGAAAATGAGATAGTGTTAGATGGTTTAAAAGATTTAAGCGGTGTGTTTATAGTCAAGCTTTATTTTAAAGAAGAAGATGTTGATTATGTTTTTGATGAGGGAATGGAGAGTTGGAAAAAATATAGATTTTTTAACCAAAAAGCAAAAGTAAGCAAGAACTTAATTTTTTCAGATATAGCTTTGATTGCTCAAAATTTAAATAAAAAGCTTTTTGTAGATGTGAGAGATTTTACCACGCAAAAGGCTTTAGGTGGGGTTAAGGTTGATGTTATTAGCAAAAGCAACCAAGTTTTAGCTTCTAAAATGAGTGATGATAATGGTTTGGCTGTTTTTGATGATATTGATGAATCAAAAGCTTTATTTATCATTGCTTCAAAAGATAAACAAGCTTCTATCTTGCGCTTGAGTTCACCTTTATTATATGATGGTTTTGATGTTGATGGTTTTGATTTAACTTCTCAAAATAAAGTATTTATTTACACAGAAAGAGGGGTTTATAGACCAGGTGATGATATCCATTTAACTATGGTTGCAAGAAATGATAAAGGAGTTGTTAATCATCCTATATTTTTAAGTTTTTTTGACCCACGCAATAAAAAGCTTTTGGATAAAATCAAGCTTGAACCTTTAAGTAATGGAACTTTTTATAAAAAGATTTCACTCGATCAACAAGCTTTAAGTGGAGTGTATTTAGCTAGAGTAGAATTTGCAAATATGGTTTTTGATAAAGAAATTTTAGTGCAAAATATAGTGCCAAATCGTATAAAAGTATCCATGCAAGCTCCAAAAAGTATAAAAGAAAATGAAAAATTAGATTTTAATATTAGCTCAAAATATCTTTTTGGAACACCAGCAAGTAATTTACAATATCAAGCTGATTTATTTGTAAGTAAAAAAGAATATAAAAATTTAAAATACCCAGAATATATTTTTTCAAATCCTAGTGTTTTAGTACAAAAATATCAAGATAATTTAAAAGGTATGTTAGATGAAAATGGCTTTACAAAGCAAGAATTTATTTTAAATGACTTTTTAAAAAATACCCCATATAATTTAGAAGCTAGCATAAGGGCTAGGGTTTTTGAAAAAGGTTCAAGATCGGTTGAAGCACTTGTAAATTCACAAGTAATATTGCATGAGTATTTTGTAGGTATTAAGCGTTTAAAAAATCACTATTTAAGCTCAGGTTCTATTATCAATTTTGAAGCCATTGTAAGTGATTTAGATGAGAATTTGATAGCAAATAGGGAAATTAAATATACTATTTATGCAAATGATTATTCTTGGTGGTGGGATTATGATAATTATGATGATTTTTTAAAATCACTCAAAAAAGATAAAAACACACAAATCATTACTCAAGGAAGTATTTTAAGTAAGGATAAACCGGTTAAAATAGAATTTGATCCAAAAGAATATCATGGTGAAATGTTCATAGAACTTGAAGATGTACAAAGTAAAACAAGCACAGGAGAGTTTTTTTATATTAGTAGTTTTGGTGCGCCAAGTAATGCTGATATAGTGAGTTCTTTAAAAATAAAAAGTGATAAAAAAGAATACAAGCCAAATGAAACAGCTTTTATAGAATTTGAAAGTGTTAAGGGTGCAAAAGCCATTGTTACTTTAAATGATAATGCAAAGGTTTTAAAACGTTTTGTGATAGATACGCATGAAGATATTACAAAGGTTGAAATTCCTATTCTTAAAGAATATATGCCAAATGTTTATGTGAGCGTGATTTTACTTCAAGATTATGATCAATATACCAATGATAGAGCCTTAAGACTTTTTGGTGTGGTGCCTTTAAATGTAGTAGATGAGCAAAGTAAAATTGAACTTGATTTAAAAGTACCGGATAAAATCATGCCAAAACAAGATTTTGAAGTAGAAATTCAAAGTAAAAACAAGCAAAGTTATACTTATACTGTAGCTATTGTAGATGAGGGCTTGCTTGATGTGAATGCTTTTAAAACCCCAGATATTTGGGAATATTTTTATCAAAAAATTCGCTTTAATATGAGCATATATGATACCTATGATAAAATCATTGCTAAAAATATTTCTAATGCTTCTAAGGTATTAACTACGGGTGGTGATGTTTTCTTAGAAAGTAGAGCAAATAAAAGCAAAAATGATGAAAAAGCAAGACGCTTTAAACCTGTTGTGTTGTTTCAAGAGCCAGCACAAAGTGATGAAAATGGTTATGCAAAATTAAAATTTAATATACCATCATACTTAGGTTCGGTTAGAGTTATGGTAGTGGCAAACAACTTAGCAGGTTTTGGTAGTGCTTCTAAAGATATCCAAGTTAGCGCACCTGCTGTAATGCTTGAAACTTTGCCAAGGGCTTTAAGGCTTGATGATGAGTTTAAGTTTTTGGTGCAAGTATTTAAAGTAGATGATGTAAAAAATGCAAAACTTAAACTAAAAACAAAAAATTCACTCATAAATTTTGAAAAAGATGAAATTTTAATTGACTTTGGTAATGAAAAAAGCAAAGATATTTATGTTAATGCAAAAGTAAATTCAAACAAGCTTGGAGTAGAAGAAATAGAGTTAAGTTTAAATGCAAAAGATTACACCTATACTCAAAATACGCAAATTGATATAAAAGCGCTAAATACCATTACTTATGAGGGTAAATCTTTTAAAATTCCTGCAAATACTTCTATGGAGTTTAAAATCACACAAGATTATATTAATCCAGTGGCGTTTTTAAGTGTGAGTTCTAAGCCTATTTTAAATATAAATCATAGATTAAAATACCTGCAAAATTATCCTTATGGATGTATAGAGCAAAGCACTTCAGCAGTTTTACCACAACTTTTTTTACAAAAACTTGATCAAGGGGCAAATGAGCAAAAAAATATTAACAATATTAATGCATTGTTAAGCAAATACGCAAATTTCCAAACTGCTAATGGCGGCTTTGCTTATTGGCAAGGACTTAAAGATTCTGATGCTTGGGGAAGTAATTATGCGGGTATGTTTATGATTTTGGCTAAAGAAAGAGGCTATTATGTGAGTGAGGGTATGTTTAAAGCATGGCTTGATTATCAAAAACGCTATGTTTTAAAAGCTCAAACAAATAAAGAAATAAGAATAAATTCTTTATATCTTTTAGCCTTAGCTAAAGAGCCAAATTTAAGCATAATGAATGCCATTTATGAAGATAATGCTTATTTACAAAGCTTAAACAATACAAGTCTTTGGCAACTTAGTGCAGCTTATAAATTAGCAGGTTTTGATGAGGTAGCTTTAAATATAGCTAAAAATTTAAGCACAAAGCCTGATGAAAAAGCTAATTATACTCACACCTATGGATCTTTTCTAAGAGATGAAGCTATTATTGCAAATGCGTATAAAATAATCTATGGTAAAGATAATGATGAATTGTTAGATGATATTAAAAAAACTTTAGAAAGCCAAGCTTGGCTTAGCACTCAAAGCACAGGTTATGCTTTATATGCTTTGGCAAATAGTTTTAGTGATGAAAACTCTAAAACTATCAATGCAAGAGTAAAAATTAATGGCGAGGATAAAAAGCTCAATACAACTTTTTCTAAATTTGAGTTTAATCAAGGCAGCGCTTTGATAGAAGCTAAAGAAGATACTTATGTACATTTTGGAGTAGAGGGTATTAAAAAAGGTATTGCCGAGCCTTTTGCGCAGCGTATGTATATAGAAAGAAGTTTTTATGATGAAAATGGAAATGAAATAGATGAAAGTGTTATAAAAAGTTCTCAAATTTTTTATATGAAATTAAAAATATCAAATAAAAATTATCCAGGCGCTTCTAATATAGCTTTAACTCAAATTTTACCAAGTGGATGGGAGATAGTGCATGATCTTTTAGATGATGAAACTCCTGATTTTGTGAAAAATTCTTATTATGACTTTGTCGATATAAGAGATGATAAAATCATGTATTTCTTTCCTTTATATTCTGATGAATCAAGAGAATTTTTTGTGAAATTAAGTGCTGTTACTCCAGGTGTTTATACTTTGAGTGGAGCTTATGCTGAAGCAATGTATGATAATGCTTATAAAGCTTTAAGTGAGAGTAAAAGAGTCAAAGTAGTGCAGTGAAAATCAAAATAAGCCTTGCGATATGCTTTTTAAGCCTATGTTTTTACATAGGCTTAGTTTATTTTAGTTTTGATAGCAAGGATTTATTTAAAGGCACTTATAGCAAGGTTTTACTTGATAAAAACAAAGAAATTCTTAGTGTATTTTTAGATGCTAATGAACAATGGCACTTAGAGAGTGGTTTTATACCACAAAAATTAAAAAGTGCAGTTATTTTATATGAAGATAAAAATTTTTATTCTCATTATGGAGTAGATTTTTTAGCACTTATAAGAGCTTTTAAAAATAATCTTTTTTCAAGTAAAAGAAGTGGTGCAAGTACAATTTCTATGCAAACAATCAAGCTTCTAGAGCAAAATAAACGTACATATTTTAATAAATTTAATGAAATCATCAAAGCTTTTGCTTTAGAAAGTTCTTATGAAAAAGATGAAATTCTAAAGCTTTATTTAAACAACGCCCCGTATGGAGGAAATTTAGTAGGTGTTGCAAGTGCGGGTTTGTTTTATTTTGAAAAAGATTTAAAAGATCTTACTTGGAGTGAAGCAGCCTTGCTTGCTGTGCTTCCTAATAATCCAGGTTTGATTAATCTTGAAAAAAACAAAGATAAACTTTTAAAAAAACGCAATGCTTTGCTTGATAGGCTTTTTGAAAAGGGATATTTTTCTAAAGATATTTTAACTCTTGCAAAGGCTGAAAAACTTCCTAGTTTTAAAACAAGGAAAAACTTGGCTCCGCATTTAGCGCGTAGACTTTTAACTGATAAAGAAAAAATTGTTTCTAGTATAGATAAAAAAATTCAAATCAAATTTGAAGAAAAAGCCAAAGAATATTCTTATAAATTAGAACAAAAGGGTATAAAAAATTTAGCCATATTATTAGCAGATACCAAAACAAATAAAGTTTTAGCTTATGTAGGTTCTAATGATTTTTATGATTTTGCAAGTTTTGGTCAAGTTGATGGAGTGATAGCAAAGCGTAGTGTGGGCTCAACCTTAAAACCTTTACTTTTTGCTTTTGCCATAGATGAGGGGCTTATGGTACCTGAATCTTTAATGCTTGATGTGCCTACATTTTTTTCTAATTTTGCCCCACAAAATGCAAATAAAAAATATCATGGTTTTGTTAGTGCAAAAGAATCTTTACAAAAATCACTTAACATTCCTTTTGTAAGCTTGCTTGCAGAATATGGGTATGAGAAGTTTTTTTATAAACTCAAAGATATTTTAGATTTTGAAGATGAAAATTTTAAAAAATACGGACTTTCTTTGATTTTAGGCACAAAAGAATTGAGTTTAGAAGATATGGTAAAAATTTATCTAGGGCTTGGAAATTATGGAAATTTTAAAGAACTTTTATATGAAGAAAATGCATTTACTAAAGAAGATAAAAAGCTTATTAGTGATGGAGCAAGCTTTTTAACCTTACAAACCTTAGAGGATTTAGATAGAGCAGGTTTAAGACAATATGATTTTAATACCATCATTTCTTGGAAAACAGGCACAAGTTATGGGAGAAAAGATGCTTGGGCTATAGGAACTTCTCCAAAATACACTTTAGGAGTATGGGTTGGAAATTTTAATGGTGAAGCAAATGCAAATTTATATGGTGTGAGTATAGCAGGAGAACTGTTTTTTGAGCTTTTAGCTTTACTTGAGGGAGTTAATTTAGAATTTGAAAAACCTAGTGATTTGGTTACTATCAAAATTGAAAATCAAACAGGGTATAGATATGATTATAAATTTGATTTTAAAGAGGTACTTTACCCACAAAGTGCAAATGTTTTAAGGACTTCGCCATTTTTAAAAGAAGTTTTTATGTATAAAAACAAAGAAGTTGATTCTTTAGATGAAAATTTCATCCATGCAAAGAAAAAGATTATATTAAATTTACCTTCTAATGCACAAGCGTTTTTTGCAAAAGAAAGGCAAAATTTGCAAAATTATAATAAAAATTTAAAAATTATTTATCCATTAAATAATCTTAATATCATTTTACCAAAAGATTTAAAAGGTTCACAAAAATTATTAATAAAGCTTACAAATCCTAGAAAAGAAAAGCTTTTTTGGTATTTAAATCAAGAGCTAATTTTCGAAAGTAAGGAAGAATCTTTGGCCTTAAATTTAAAAAAAGGTAAATATACTCTTAATATTATTAGTGAAAATGGACAAAGTGATTTTGTAACTTTTAATATATTTTAAATATAAATAGTAAAAAATACTAACTAAAAATCCATTATCCCCCCCCCCTATTTTATAGTATTTTAAGCGATAAAAAATAAAAGTAATTATAATTCTTATAAAATAAATAAAAATAAAATAATTTTTTATATTTTTTTAATAAAAATTATTTATAATAACAAGAATATTTTACCACTTAATATCTAAGGAGAGAAAATGCGAAATTGGAGTCTTGGTGCAAAAATTGTCTTCGTGGCAATTATTACTGTTATTTTAATTTTGAGTGCTTTGTCTTTGCTTATTATTAACAGATCTACTGCTATTTTAAACACGCAGATAGAAAATACACTTACAGCTTCTGTACATCGCTATGGAAATCAAGCTGAAGCAAGTATCAAGTCTTTATTTGTAAGTGCTATTGGTACTCAAAGAACATTAAACAATCTTATTTCAGAAGGTGCTATAAACCCAAAAAGGATAGAAAATATTCTAGGGGAGGCTATTGATGCAAACCGTGATGTGGCTTATGGTTATTATTATTTGCAAGATGGTTCTGTATATAAAAATTTAGGCGTTGATACAAAATACTTTACAAATAATAATGAATTTATGATTTTGATGAAAGATAATGACGCAAATAATGCTGGCGGTATGCAAACTATAGCAGCAAGTGAAGAAATAGCTTCAACACAAGCTATTAAAAATTTAATGGGTGGTGATAAGCTTTATTTTGGTGAACCAAGATGGTACAACATCCAAGGTAATAAATTTTTAGGACTTAATGTAGCTGCACCTATTGTAAATAAAGAAGGCAAGGCAATAGGTGTTGTTGGTATGCTTTATGATCTTAAACCTATTGCAGATTTTTTAAATGATCCATCAAGATCAATTTATCAAGGAGCAAGAAGGATTTTAATAGCAAGCAATGGTGTCATAGCTACACATCCAAATGCAGATTTTGTAACTAAGAAAATTACGGATGTTAATAAAAATGCAGCTCATGTGATAGAAGCTCAAAAAACTATCCACGCAGAAGCTATTGATTATATAGCAGATGATGGTAGTGAATATCATGGAGCTATAAGGGTGTTTGAAGTGTGGCCAAATACTGGAATTCATTGGGCTATGTTGGCTGTTGTGCCTAATGAATCTGTGTATGCACCAATCGTAGATCTTAGAAATATCATCTTGGTAAGTTCTGTTATAGCGGTTATTTTTATCGTGATTGCAATCAGTATTTCTGTAAAAAGAATTGTTTCTGTTAGAGTACAAAGACTTCAAAGTCATTTAATGAAATTTTTTAGATACCTAAATCATGAGGTTGCAACAGTAGAAGTTTTAAAACCTAGATATAATGATGAAATAGGCAAAATGGCTGGTGTGATTAATGATAATGTCCAGTATATTCAAACTTGCTTGGAAAAAGATGACATTACTGTGCAAAATATTTTAGAAGTTTCTTGTGAAATAGAAAAAGGATATTTCACTCAAAGAATAGAGGCAAATCCTGTAAATCCAAAACTTGTAGAATTAAAAGAAGTATTAAACAAAATGCTTGAGGATATGGAATTAAAAATAGGTAGGGATTTAAATGAAATAGAAAGAGTTTTTGCAAGTTTTAAAAATCTTGATTTTTCCGATAAGCTTGAAAATGCAGAAGGTGAGATAGAAAAATCACTTAATGCAGTAGGCGCAGAGATTAGAAAAATGCTTCAAGCTTCATTAAGTCAAGGTGAAATGCTTCAAACTAAAGCTGATGCTTTAAAAGAGAGTGTTTTAAAACTTAATGATGGTGCGCAAAAACAAGCCGATTCTTTACAAGAAAGTGCCGCTGCAGTTGAAGAGATGAGTGCTTCTATGAATGCAGTAGCAGCAAGAACTGAAGAGGTTATTAAACAAAGTAGTGATATTAAAGATGTAACCGATGTTATTAGAGATATTGCTGATCAAATTAACCTACTTGCATTAAATGCAGCTATTGAAGCAGCACGTGCTGGTGAACATGGACGTGGCTTTGCTGTTGTTGCAGATGAAGTTAGAAATCTAGCAGAAAGAACTCAAAAGTCTTTAGGTGAAATAGAAGCTAATACTAATATCTTAGTTCAATCTATTAATGAAATGGGTGAGAGTATTAAAGAGCAAGCTTTAGGAATTTCACAAATTAATCAATCTGTTTCAGTAATTGATGGTTTAACTAAAGAAAACTCACAAATTGCTCATGCGACTAATTCTGTAGCTAATGAAGTTGATTCTATGTCAGCTGATATTGTAGCAGAGGTTAGAAGAAAGAAATTCTAAAAAACTACCCTTTAAAGGGTAGTTTAATTTATAAAATATTCTTGAATTTTATTTTTATCTTCAAAAGCCATGCTTTGGAAAATTTTATCTTTAAAGCCTATTTTGTATTTTGTATTATTTTGAGTTTTAGCATAAGTTAGTGCTATGCTTAGAGCAAGTTCAAGATCTTGTGGATTGATGTTTTCATCCACCAAAGAATAAGCACCTATTAAATCAAAAAGTCTTAATTCTTCGTATTTTTGAGTTTTTAATTCTTTTAAAAATTGATTTTCTAGCTCATTTCTACCTACTATCATTTTAGAGCCATTTGGAAGTCTTAAGTGGCGTCCGTATTTTAAAAGTTGAGCGTCATTAACTTGCATATCTTTATCAAATTTAATGAAATCTTTGATTTTATTAGAAAAGCTCTCAAGTGTAAGCAAACATCCACCGCCTGGACTTTCAAAATCTTCAAAACCAAATTTGGCAGCTAGTTCAAGTTGTCTTTTTCTGCTTCTTCCACTTATGTTTTCTAACTTTTCTCTATCAACCCAACCTTCACGCTCAGGTTTGGTTAAAGGTAAATTTTTAGCACACATTGGACGCAAGATTAAATCTTCTTCATCAAGTGCTAGTTTTTTAACCTTGGCCATAGCATCATTTCTTTGGCTCATTGGGCGTTGACCAACTACTTCTCCTGTGATGATAAAACTTGCATTTTCATCTTTTAACATTGAAAGAGCAGTTTTAAACATAAAAGCATGACAATCTATACAAGGATTAAAATGCTTTCCATATCCATATTGAGGGTTAAATAAAACTTCTTGCAAATATGCATTTCTTACATCTATCATTTCAAAACTAGCCCCTGCCATAGCAGCGCGTTTTGCCATGAGTTCGCTTTTATCGCTTGTGCCACCAAAGCCTATGTTTATATTTAAAGCTTTTACTTCTATATCTTGAGAGCTTATGAGTTTTATAGCAAGCATAGAATCAAGCCCGCCGCTAAAAAGTGCTAATGCTTTCATTTTTTCCTTTCGAAATTTTTGGCATATTGTAATGAATATTTTTTAATTTTTGCGCAAGTTTTTATTTAAAAAACTTCTTCTTCAAAGTTATAATGAATTGCTTTTTTATCTTTGATGTTTTTTTGTAGTCTATTTAAAAATAATTCCAAACTTTCCTCATCATCTAAAAAATGCACGCTTTTTAAAACTTCTATCAAGTGATTAAAAAAAACTTCATCATTTTGATAGCTTTTTTTGATTTTTTCTAAATTTTGATTGAGTAAATTATAAATTTGTTTTTTAAAGGCTTGTTTTAAATTTAAACTTTTTAATTTATTAAAATATGCAAGGTTGATCTTACAAATAGCATATAAAAATTCTTCTAAATTGCTTAAATTTTTGATATTTTCAAATTCATAAAGCTCTCTTATACTAGGATTTTCAAAGTTTTTTTGCTCTAAAATAGCTTTAGTAATGTCTTGGTGTAAAAAATATTCTTTTGTACTTAAAAGCTTAAAAAGCCCTATGGTTTCATTATTTTCATATAAAAATTTCAAAAGCTCTAACTCGCTTATATTGTTGATTTTACTTTGTTTTATAGGATTAATGAAGCTTATTTTTCTTGTATTTTTAGAAAGTTTAATATCATTAATATTTACACCCAAAAGATTTGCTACTAAAGTAGTGTAAGAATTTGCTATTAAAGGTTCAAGGTTAAAAGTGTATTTTTGCACCTCTTCTAAAGCCTTTTGTTTGCTAAGTGCTGAGTTTAAATCACAACTTGCAATCAAGCTTCTTATATAAAATTCTCCAAGCTCTATGCCTTTTTCTAAAATATTAAAAAGTAATTTTTCTTGATGGCTTGCTACAAGTTCAGCCGGATCTTTTCCACCTTCTATTAAGACTACTTTTCCATCAATTTTCGCTAAACTTAGCAAATATGCCGAACGCACAGCTGCATTAAGTCCTGCATTGTCATTGTCAAAACATAAAATTACCCTTGCTTCTAATCTTTTTATTAAAGGTATGTGATTTTCACCCAAAGCTGTTCCCAAAACCGCTACAGCATTTTTAAATCCTGTTTTATGAAAGGCTATAGCATCCATATAGCCCTCACAAATTATCATTTCTTTTTGTTTATAAATGGCATCTTTTGCTAAATTGAGTGCATAAAAAACGCGTGATTTATCAAAAAGTTTGCTTTGGGGAGAATTAACGTATTTTGCCATATTTGTTTCATCTAAAGTTCTACCACCAAAGCCTATAAGCAAATTTTTATGATCATAAATGCTAAAAGTAATGCGGTTGATAAAACTTGCATAAGCACCATTTTCATTTTGTTTTATCGCACCTACCTCTAAAGCTTCTTCTTGAGTGATTTGCTCATTTTGTAGCAGTCTTAGTGTTTCATTGGAACTTGGCGCAAAGCCTAGTTCAAAGGTTCTAATATCCTCATCATTTAAGCCTCTTTTATAAAGATAAGCTAAAGCTTCTTTGTTTTTAGCTAGGTTTTGTTTATAAAAAGCATTAAGAGTAGGCAAGATATGAATGATGGATTTTTTATTATCTTGTTTTTGCGAGGTATAAGTAAGTGAAAAATTACTCCATGAAGCAACTTTTTCCACCGCTTCAACAAAGTTTAATTTCTCATAATCCATTACAAATTTAAAAACATTACCCCCAGCCTTGCATGCAAAACAATGATAAAATCCTTTAATAGAATTAATATGCATACTAGGATTTTTATCATCATGAAAAGGACAAACGCAAACATAGCTTGAGCCTTGTTTTTTTACTTCAACATAATGAGCTATGATATCAACAATATCTGTTTTTTGTAAAAGTTGTTCTATACTTGCTTGTTCTATCATCTTTAAACCTTAAAGAAAATTATATAAGCATTTAGCTATAATTGTTATAAATTTGAAAATTAAGTTGCAAGGTTATGGATTTTTTCTTTGTAGAATACCGCGATCCTTTATTTGGTCTTATTGTTTTAACTGCTTTGGTTTTTATCATAGCTAGCTCACATTATATATGGCGTATTGTTGCAAGTAAAGACCAAAAAAGCAAACTTGATCGTTTTGTAAAAAAATTTGAAATTAATTCCACACACCAACAAATTTTAAAAAATGCCAATTTAAGCATAGAAAATTTAAATTTCTTAGCTCAAATTTTTACCAAAAGTGGTGAATTTGAAAAAGCTGTGGGGATTTATCTCATAGCTTTGCAAAAAGCAAATGAAGCAAGCCAAAAAGAATTTATCTTTTTTTCACTAGCACAAGTTTATTTAAAAGCAGGATTTTTAGAGCGTAGTGTAGAAGCTTTGTTAAATGCCTTAAAAATTAAAGCACGCAATAAAGAAAGCTTAAAACTTTTAAAAATTGTTTATTTAAAACTCAAAGATTATGACAAGGTTTTAGATGTTTTAGAGTGTTTGTTTGAGCTAGGAGAAAATATATATGCAGAAAAAGCCTTGATAAAGGCTTTTAAAATTCAAGTAAGTTCTAAAGAGCAAGAACAAAAACTAAAAGAAATTTTAGCTTTGAGCAAGGATAATGAGTATATTTTAAGACTTTGCTTTTTGCATTATAAAGATAAACTTACTCAAATGCCTCAATTTGAAAATGTCATTGATTTGCTTAATGAATGCAAAAGTCCGCTTAATCTTGAAGATGAAAAATACCATGAGTTTTTTTATGCAAAAAATTTAAGCACAAAAGCTATTCCTATCAAAAATCATAAACTAAAAATTTTAAAAATTTTAAACGATAATAAGCTAAGTGCAAATCTTAGCTTTACTTATGTGTGTAATAATTGTAAAAATCAAAGTCCTTTGTTTTTTTATCATTGTCCATTTTGTTATGAATTTGGAAAATGCGAGATTTATTATGAGGTAAAAGCTTGAAAAATATTGAAATTTATACAGACGGCTCGTGTTTAAACAACCCTGGCTTTGGAGGGTGGGCTTATGTTTTAACTTATAAAAATCATCAAAAAGAACAAAGCGGAGCGTGTGAGAATACAACAAACAACCGCATGGAATTAATGGCTATTATAGAGGCTTTAAAAGCTTTAAAAGAGCCATGTGAGGTAAAGTTATACACAGATTCAAATTTAATGGTACAAAGTATTAATGAATGGCTTGAAGGTTGGGTAAAAAAAGATTTTAAGGGTAAAAAAAATATTGATCTTTGGAAAGAGTATTTAAATATAGCTAAAGATCATAAAATAACTGCTTTTTGGATCAAAGCACACAATGGTCATGAACTAAATGAGCGTTGCGATGAGCTAGCAAGAAATGCAGCCTTAAAGCTCCAAGAAGAAAGGTCGATAAATGCTTAAAAAACTCCAAGAAAGATTAAATTATCATTTTAAAAATGAGCAATTGCTCATTGAAGCTTTGACGCATAAAAGTTACAAAAAGCCTTATAATAACGAAAGATTAGAGTTTTTGGGTGATGCTGTGATGGATTTAGTGGTAGGGGAGTTTTTGTTTTTTAAATTTCAAAAAGACTCAGAAGGAAATCTTTCTAAACTTAGAGCAGCTTTGGTGAATGAAAAATCTTTTGCAACTTTAGCGCAAAAACTTGATCTTGGAGCATGTATTTTTATGTCTATTGCAGAAGAAAATAACGATGGACGCAATAAACCTTCCATACTTTCTGATGCTTTTGAAGCACTAATGGGGGCTTTGTATTTAGAAATAGGTTTTGAAAAAACTAAAAATATAGCATTAAATTTGCTTAATGAAGTTTATCCGCATATTGACACACAAAGTTTGTTTAAAGACTATAAAACAAGACTTCAAGAAATTACACAAGCAAATATGGCAGGCACGCCTGAGTATGTAGTGGTAAAAGCTTTTGGGCCTGATCATAAAAAGCAATTTGAAATCGCAGTAAAAATTCAAGGCATAGAAGTAGCAAGATCTATAGCAGGTAGTAAAAAAGAAGCCCAACAACAATGTGCTAAAATCGCACTTGAGAAATTAGGAAAACTATGAATAGCTTTGGAGTAAGATTTAAATTTACAAGCTTTGGCGAATCTCATGGTCAAGCTATAGGTTGTATAATAGATGGTATGCCAGCAGGGGTGAAGTTTGATTTTGATTTTTTACAAGAAATGCTAGATAAAAGAAAGCCAGGTCAAAATAAATTTAGCACTCCTAGAAAAGAAGAAGATAAAGCTCAAGTTTTAAGTGGGGTTTTTGAGGGTTATACAACAGGAACTCCTATAAGTGTTTTGGTGTATAATGAAAATACACGCTCAAAAGATTATGAAAAAGATGTATTTCGTCCTGCACATGCTGATTTTACTTATTATCATAAATATGGCATTAGAGATTATAGAGGCGGTGGAAGAGCTAGTGCTAGAGAAAGTGTAGCAAGAGCAGCAGCAGGTGCTGTGGCACAAATGCTTTTAAAAGAATTTGATATAGAGATAATGAGCGGGGTTTTTGGAATAGGAAATATTGATAGCAAACTTAGTAATGATGAGTTTGATTTTGATTATGCTAAAAATAGTGAAGTTTATGCTTTAGATAAAAATTTAGAGCAAAGTTTTAAAGATGAAATTTTAAAAGCTAAAAAGGCAAAAAACAGCATAGGTGCTAGAGTTTTTACTAGAGTGAAAAACCCTATCAAAGGCTTAGGCGAGCCTTTGTATGATAAGCTTGATTCTAAACTTGCTCATGCAATTATGGGAGTAAATGCGGTTAAGGCTATAGAAATAGGAAGTGGTTTTCAAAGTAGTTATATATATGGAAGTCAAAATAATGATGAACTAAAAGATGGGGTATTTTTAAGCAATCATAGCGGTGGGATCTTAGGCGGAATTTCTAATGGGGACTTTATCGATATAAAAACATATTTTAAGCCAACTCCTTCTATATTTTTACCCCAACAAACGCAAAATACTCAAGGAGAAAATGTTATACATGAGTTAAAAGGCAGACATGATCCTTGTGTGGGTATAAGAGGCAGTGTTGTGGTAAATGCTATGGTAGCAATTTGCATGGCTGATGCTTTGCTTTTAAATGCAAGCTCAAATTTGCAAAATTTACAACGAGTTTATGGAAAAAACAAATAAAAATTTAATACTTATTTAGATATGATGATAAAATATCTTTAAAAAGGGAGAAATATGAAAAAAAATATTGTGTTTTTTGAAGTTAGAGGTGGTAGCGATAAAGGTGAAGATGGCCATAGAAAAGATACTATGCCTATGGTAAATGCCTTAAAAGAACAAGGTTGGAATGCTGAGGTTATCTTTTTTGAAGTAGAAAAAAAAGATGAAATTTATGAATATGTAAAAAACAATGCCGATGCTTATGTTTCTAGAATCAACCCTGGAAATTTAAAAGAAGAAAATGAGTATTTTGATATGCTTAGAAAACTTTGTGCAAATGGAGTTATAGGTATGCCTCATCCTGATGCGATGATAGGATATGGCGCTAAAGATGCACTTACTAAGCTTAATAAAACAGCTTTAGTACCTGAAGATACTTATGCGTATTATGATATCAAAACTTTTAAAGAAAGTTTCCCAAAAACTTTAGCAAAGGGTGAGAGGGTTTTAAAACAAAATCGTGGTTCAACAGGTGAGGGAATTTGGCGTGTGAGATTGATAGATGAGCTACCAGCAGGGGCTGTGAGCGTGCCATTAAATGCAAAAATCAAATGCACAGAAGCAAAAGATAATCACACAGAAGAAAGAGAGCTTGGTGAGTTTATGGACTTTTGTGAGCAATACATTATAGGTGATAATGGTATGCTTGTAGATATGACTTTCTTACCGCGTATTAAAGAAGGTGAGATTAGAATTTTAATGCTTTATCATACTCCAATTTATGTGGTGCATAAAAAACCTGCAGAAGGTGCTGATGCATTTTCTGCTACACTTTTTTCAGGTGCAAAATATAGATATGATGAACCAAAAGATTGGCAAGGATTGGTTGATTGGTTTTTAGCAACCTTACCTGAAATTCGTTCAAAACTTGGAAATTATGATATTCCTTTGATTTGGACTGCTGATTTTATCTTAGATACAGATGAAAATGGTAAAGATAAATATGTTTTAGGTGAGATTAATTGCTCTTGCGTAGGATTTACTTCTCCTGCTGAATTTGTTGAGCCTATTGCTAAAAAAGTAGCTCAAAATATCATTGATATCGTAAGTAAAAATTAACCCTTGTTTTAACAAGGGTTTTTTAAAACTCATTATGCTTTTAACTATACTTTACATTATCGGAATTACTGTTGATGCGATGACAGGAGCTATTGCTGCAGGAAGACATAAAATGGATCTTTTTGGAGTGATATTTATAGCTTTGGTAACAGCTATTGGTGGAGGTTCGATTAGAGATATTTTACTTGATCATCATCCGCTAACTTGGATTAAAACTCCTGAGTATGTGATTTTAATTTGTGTTGCAGCTATGATTACAACAAAAATTGCTAAATATGTTATAAGGCTTGAAAAACTTTTTTTGATTTTAGATGCTATAGGTTTGGTTGTTTTTAGTGTTTTAGGTGCACAAATTGCAATACAAATGGGATATGGTTTTATAGTGGCTGTGAGTTCAGCTGTTATTACTGGTGTGTTTGGTGGGATATTAAGAGATATATTGTGTGCTAGGATACCACTTGTATTTCAAAAAGAAATTTATGCGGGTGTTGCTATATTAACAGGGGCTTTGTATTATATATTGTATATTTTGGGCGTAGATGAGTTATGGGTAATTCTTGCTTCATTGATTGTAGGAACCATAGCAAGACTTTTGGCGATATATTATGGTTTAAGTTTGCCTATATTTTCTTTTAAAGATGGAGAAAATAAAGAAAGTTAAATTCTATCTTATAAACTCTTAAAGAGCAAGCTTCATTATCCATAATATTTTCAATAAAAATTCCACCATATTTTTCATAAACCCTGCAAGTTCTGTCAGTAGGTAAAATTTATTTATATTTTTTGTTTTCAAATCATTTTTTATAAATTTTAATAATTGATTAGTTAATTTGTTTCCTCTGTAATTTTCTTCAATATATAAAGCACATAAATTTGGCTTCAAATCTTTTCTGTTGTGAAAATCATTTTGTATAACTCCAGCTATAATAGAGTTTTTATCTAAAACTAAATACCATTGAGGAATAGTTTGACTGTTAAAGCTACTTTCTATGCTTTCAAAATAAATTTTTTCATCTATACCCCATTTTTCAGAAAACCATTTAGAAGCCTTTATTGATAGATCTTTTTTGTCTGATATATTTATTATATGCACAAATGAAACCTCTCTATGGAATGTCAGAATTCATAATCAATTTTTGTATTTAGAAGTTAAAAAGTGGTGACCCATACGAGACTCGAACTCGTGTTACCGCCGTGAAAGGGCGATGTCCTAACCGCTAGACGAATGGGCCAAAACATTAAATTAAGAAATGAAATTATATCTTATTTAATTTAAAAAAAGCTTAATTATTTTACAAAACGCAGATAAAAATAGCCAAATACACCTGAAGCCAAGGAAGCTAGTAAAATAGCAAAATTATCTACAAAATTAAATATATCACTTACTTCATAGGCAAGGGCGTCTATAAAAAAGCTCATAGTAAAACCTATACCTGTGAGTATGCAAACTCCATAGAGTTGTTTAAAATTAGCATCTTTTGGCAGTTTTGCAAGTTTAAATTTAATTGCCATATAAGCAAAGCCAAATACACCGAGTTGTTTTCCAACAAATAAGCCTAAGAAAATTCCTACGCTTACACCACTAAATAGCATATGTGCTTCAATTTTTGAAAGATCAACCCCTGCGTTAGCAAAAGCAAAAAGTGGCAGTATTATAAAAGCTATCCAAAATTTTAAACCATGCTCGATTTCTTCTAATAAAGCATGGTTATTTTTTGTATGCACAGGAATAAATAAAGCCGTGATGATACCTGCTAAAGTTGCATGTACTCCACTTTTTAATACACTAAGCCAAAGTAATGCTCCAAGTATATAATAAAATGATTTTCTTTCATTGCCCAAACGATTAAGTAAAAACAAACCCACAATACAGCAAAAGGCAACAAAAAAAGCTAAAGTAGAAAGCTCTCCTGTATAAAAAATGGCAATGATTAAAATAGCTCCTACATCATCAAAAATCGCTAAAGATACTAAGAATATTTTTAAAGAACTTGGTATGCGTTGCTTTAGCATTGCAAGTATAACTAGAGCAAATGCGGTATCAGTTGCAGTAGGTATAGCCCAACCTTTTAAAACATAAGCATCATTAAAATTGATAGCACAAAATATCAAAGCAGGTACAACTATACCGCCTATAGCAGCTATTAAGGGTAGGGTAATATTGCTAAGAGTTTTAAACTCTCCTTGAACAAATTCTTTTTTTAATTCAAGTCCTATGGCAAAGAAAAAGATTGCAATAAGGCCATCATTAATCCACAATAAAGAAGGTTTAAAAAGTTCCCAAGCACCTACTTTTACACCCATTTCTACACTTAAAAAGTCCATATAATGTTGCCCATAAGGACTATTTTTAAGTAGCAAGGCAAAGATCGTTGCTAATAAAAGCAACAATCCTCCTAAAATTTCAAGTGATAAAAAGTTTTGGAAACTTTTCAATTTCATTTTTTAAAACTATAAATAAGTTTTAAGTAAGCATATCCAACTATAGCGCTTAATAATGAAGCTACTAAAATTGCAAGTTTGTCTGAATATGCAAAAATATCACTATTTTGATAAGCTAGGCCGTCTATAAAAAAGCTCATAGTAAAACCTATACCTGTGAGTATGCAAACCCCATAGAGTTGTTTGAAATTAACATTTTGTGGAAGTTTTGCTAGTCCTAGTTTTATACTAATATATGAAAATAAAAATACCCCAATTTGTTTTCCTAAAAATAATCCTAAAATAATGCCTAAGCTAACCGAAGAAAACATAAAACTTGGATCCATATCTTTTAAATCAACTCCCGCATTTGCAAAAGCAAAAATAGGCAAGATGAAATAACTCACCCAAGGTGCTAAGTCATGTTCTATTTCTTTTAAAAAAGACTCACCGCTTTTTGTTTGAAGTGGTATAAATAAAGCAGTAATCACACCTGCCAAAGTTGCATGCACCCCACTTTTTAACATGCTTATCCAAAATACTATAGCTATGATGATATAAAAAGATTTTTTAGTAACATGGAAGTGATTTAACAAATAAAGCGCTAGAATACACACTAAAGCAGCAATCATAGCAAAAACTGAAAGTTCGCTTGTATAAAATAAAGCAATCACAATAATCGCGCCTAAATCATCAAAAATAGCTAAAGAAAGTAAGAATAATTTTAAAGAAGTAGGTACTCTTTTGCCTAAAAGCATTAAAATACCAACCGCAAAAGCTACATCAGTAGCCGTTGGTATAGCCCAACCTTGCAAAGCAAAAGGATCCTTATAGTTAAAAAACGCAAAAATCAAAGCAGGCACTATCATACCGCCAAGTGCAGCAAATACAGGTAAAGACATAGCCTTTATACTATTGAGTTGTCCTCTTGTTACTTCATATTTTAATTCAAGTCCTATGGCAAAGAAAAAGATTGCAATAAGTCCATCATTAATCCATAAAAGTAAAGGTTTGAAAATTTCTAAACTTCCAGCTTGAAAGCCAAAAGGAATATTTAAAAAGTTAGTATATTGATCCGTTAAAGAACTATTTTGTAAAATGAGTGCAAGTACGGTAAAAAATATTAGTAAAACACCAGGAAAAGTTTCACTTTTAACAAAGGTTTGAAGTCTTTGCATAAATAGCCTTTTTAAATTTTTATTAACGTGTTATTTTAACATAAAAAGGCTTGAAATTTAAAGTTTAAGCAGAAAAACTGCTTAAACAGGTATAACGCGTATATTTGGACTAAGTTCTTCTTGTAAGATATTTTCTATAGCATATAAAGTTGCACCACTCCCGCTTGAACAGCCGCTACATGCTCCAAGATAACGTATATATATATCTATATTTTTATTGTCACTTTTTTGGATATCAATTACTTCTAAATCTCCACCATCACCGTGTAGCATAGGACGCACATCGCTATCTAAAACAGCTTCTACTGCTTTTAGTTGTTTAACCATGGTCATATCATCAAAAGCAATATCTGTTTTACTTTGATCTTTTAGCTTTTCTCTTTCCATTTCAGCTCTAGTTTCAGCTAAAATATCTACAAGATAATAATCTTTTTTCTCATGTCCTCCAGGCTTAACACAAGATTTACAAAAAGCACCTGCTTTAGTAAATTGTGTGATTTCTTCTACTGTATGTAAATCATTTAGTTTGATTACTTCTTTGATAGTTCCAAGGCTTACCCTAGCACACTCACAAACTATGATTTGATCTTCAAAGTCTTCGGGATTAACACCTTTATAATGCGCTGCAGCTTGTTTGATAACATCATAAGCCATAACTGAGCAGTGCATTTTTTGCGGTGGAACTGCAGGGGTTTCAGGGTTATCTCTCATAGCAAATTCAACATCTAAATTTGTAATTTTTACAGCCTCATCTACGGTTTTACCTATACAAAGATCAACCATAGTATCACTACTTGCTATCGCTGTACCACAGCCAAAGCTTTTAAATTTAGCATCAATGATTTTATCAGTTTTTTCATCTACCAACCAATAAAGCCTAACCGCATCGCCACAGCTTTCAGCTCCAAAATCTGCAACAATAAGTTTTGCATTTGCTTTTTGTGCATCTTCTTGTGTGAATTCGCCCATATGTTGAGGGTTATTCATTCTATCTTGTACTTTTTGAGAATACTCATCCCAAATTGATCCGCCAATTAAATTATTCTTTGCCATTTTTTATCCTTTAAATATTTTCAGGCTTATATGCATAAGTACTTGAGATTGCTCTAAGTCTTTGCGTTGCTTTTTTTATTTGCTCTGCTGCATAATCAATTTCATCTTCTGTGTTAAATCTTGATAAAGAAAGTCTTAGGGCAGTATGAGCTAAATCGTTTTCAGCGCCAATTGCCTCCATGATAGGATTGCTCTCAAGTGCTTCGCTAGCACAGGCTGAACCGGTGCTTGCTGCTATACCATTTTTGTTTAAATCCCAAAGCATAGCCTCGCCTTCTACGCCTTTAATGCTTGCTAAGATGGTATTAGGAACCCTTCTTGATCTATCTCCAACTACACTTGTATCAGGCATAGCTAAAATTAAATCTTCTAATTTATCTCTTAATCTTCTAATGTGTGAGTTTTCAAAATCAAGCATAGTATTTGCAATTCTTAAAGCTTCTGCCATTGCTATAATATATGGTACATTTAAAGTTCCGCTTCTTCTGCCACCCATATGCTCACCACCATGTAAAAGCGGAGTTAATTCTATATCTTTTTTAATATAAAGTCCACCTACACCTTTTGGACCATGGAATTTATGTGCAGAAAATGAAGCAAAATCAACCCCAGCTTTTGCAAAATTAACCTTGATTTTCCCAACAGCTTGAGTTGCATCAGTATGAAATAATGCTCCATATTCATGAGCAATTTGAGCCATTTCTTCTATAGGAAAAATCATACCAGTTTCATTATTTGCCCACATAATGCTTACTAGGGCAGTTTTATCTGAAATAGCTTCTTTTAGATCTTTTACACTAGAAACACCCTCATGATCAACGCCAAGTTCTATGACTTTTACTCCTAAAGATTTTAAAAACATAGCACTAGCTGCTACTGCAGGATGTTCTACACTAGAAATAATTACTTCATTTTTATCGCTATTTAAAATTCTATCAAAATACACACCTTTTAATACCCAGTTGATACTCTCTGTGGCACAGGAAGTGATAATGATGTCATCTAAATCGCTTGCCCCAAGTCCTGCATAAAGTTTATCCATAGCTTCTTTTAAAGCAGGGTGAGTTGCACTACCCCATTGATGAAGGCTGTTTGGATTACCATAATGTTCTTTTAAAAAAGGTTTCATAAGCTCATAAGCTTCTGGTGCAAGTTGTGTTGTTGCATTATTGTCTAAATATACTTTCAAAATTACACTCCTTTAATTAGGATAATTTTTATCTTTTTTGTTAATATACACTAAAATGTTAAATTTAACATTAAACTAAATGGATTTCACTTGTGTAAAATTTTTTATTATTTTAGCACAAGTTAAGCCATTGCATTTAAATATGAGTGTAAAATTTTATTAATGCTTGCTTGTCTTTTGCGATTTTCTAAAAATTGAGTGTCTAAAAGTTCTTTTTGAGTATTAATTTTTTCAAGGTCTATATTAGAATCATTTTGATTAAACTCTTTTTTTAAAGCTTCAAAATCTTTGCTAATTTGCTCACTATAAAGACTATAAATAGAACTTGAATTAGCAAATTCTTGCATGTTGATACTGTGTTGATAGTTAATGTATTGTTGAAAGAAAACTGAAAGTTTATCTTCTGTGGTGTTGTTTTTATCTACTCCATTGATATATAAATATAAATCAAAACTCATTTTTTCTTTATTGTTTTCACTTAGATAATCTTGCATGCTCATTTGACCTCTCATGAGTTTTTGAAAATTTACATTAGAAGACATATCTAACTCAATAGGAGTTAAAAAGAAATTAGCCTTTTGATTATTTTGTTCTTTTAAATCATGATAAATATAATTAAGCAATAATCCACTTTTAGAAACTTCGCCTTGTCGGTTTAGATAAGGTCTTATGATAGGATTACTAGCCGTGTTTTCAATGCTCGCATTGAATGCAAAGTCTCCTATTTTGTTATCAAGCATTAAGGTATTTAGATTTTTATTTGCTTCTTTTGCATTTTGTAAACTTTTGGCATTTTCATAAACTTTTAAAATTTTTCCTTCATAAGTATAGCTATAACCTTGATTTAATTCTGAAATTTGCGCTTTACTTAAAAAACTATTATCATTTTTTTGAAATTCATGATTGATGGTTTTTAGCGTATTGTGATAAGTGTTTAAAAGTCTTGGCAAGTCTATTTTGTTATAGTTTAAATTTTCATCAAGCTTTATAAGTTGTTTTGAAATTTCTCTTATACTTTTTATATTAATATCATAATCAAGAGGCAAAGCAGCCGTTTTATTAAGATCTTTTTCAAAAAAACCTTGCTCATTGATTCTAAAACCAAACTCGCTTGCATAGCTTACTTCATAATCTAAATTAGAACCTTTTATATCAAGTAAATCACTTTTAATATTGGTATTTTCTTTTTTTTCTTCCGCGTGTCCAGTCTTTGCAAAAGGATAATTTGCAAAATTCTGATACGGATTGACATTAGAATTTACAAACATAACTCTTCTCTTCAAAAATATTGCTTAGCCTTAAAAAGCAAAAGCTATGCCAAAATTTTTGAATCGAAGAGAAAAATTAAGCGTAAATGTCAAGCAATCCTGAACTAGTGCTAGGAGTAGTAGTTGGAGCAGGGTTTGCATTTACGCCTTCAAGTACTTGCATTACTGCATTTTCATTGGCTTCTATGGTTTTTTTCATCATAGTAGTTGCAATGTTAAGCATTAAACTTGCTTGGTTGTTAGTAACTTCGCCCATAACATACTCCTTTTGTTTGGATTAGTAATATTATCGGCAAAGTTTGGTTAATATTAAGCTATATTATAAATTTTTGATAAGTAGTGATTGTGAGTGTTTTCTTTTGCTTCAAGCATATCGATATAGTTTTTAAACTCATCCATATCTTTAAAAAGATTTTTCATGGTAGTGTTAATTTCGCTAGAAAAATTTTGAAGATTGCTTTGTGTTTTTAAATATCTTTCTATTTGATAAATTCTAGCGATTTCTCTTTCATACTCATCTTGAGTTATTCTTTTTGCGCTAAATTCTGCATTTAGTATTTTTTTATCATTGATAATAAATGATTTTTTTTGATTGTTGATTTTAAATTCAACGATAAATTCTTCTTTTGAATTAATAATTTTTAAGTATTTTAATTTAGCTTTATTTTCTAATAAAAGATAGCTTATACACTCTAAAAACATATGTGTAAAAATTTCTCTTTCAAAGATATTTTGACAAATATCGGTGTATTTTAAACCCAAGCTTTGTTGATGATCTAAAAAAGCTATATTTGACATGATCCATCCTTTTTTCATGACTTTTTATCATGAAAAAGCAAAAATCATTCCAATTATTGTGTATCAATCATTTTTAGCATATTGATAGTATCTTCAAATTCAAAACTTTCTTCAGGATTTTGACTAAGAAATTGTTGCATAAAGTCTTTTTTAGCGATAGCCTGATCAAGTTCTTTATCAGTGCCTTTTTGATAAGCACCAATTCTAAGTAAAACCTCATTTTCTTTAAGCAAAGAATTTAAACGTTTAAATTTTCTAGCAGCTAGTTTGTGTTCATCACTAATAATATCACCCATAATCCTTGAGGCTGAATTTTGTATATTTATAGGTGGATAAATTCCAAAGTCAGTAAGTTCGCGACTAAGCACTATATGCCCATCTAGGATGGATCTACTTTGATCAGCTATTGGATCACTCATATCATCTCCATCAACTAACACGGTAAAAAAAGCTGTTATAGTGCCTTTACCTTCTTCTTTTCCTGCGCGCTCCATAAGCTGAGGTAAAAGACTTAAAACGCTTGGTGGATAGCCTTTTGTCGTAGGTGGTTCACCTAGAGCTAGGCCTATTTCTCTTTGAGCCATAGCAAAACGCGTTACACTATCCATGATAAATAACACATCTTTGCCTTGTTCTTTAAAATACTCAGCCACACTCATAGCGCAAAATGCTCCGTATTTTCTCATCAGCGCACTATCATCACTTGTTGCAACGATGATGACAGTATCATCAAGTTTACCACCAAGATTTTTTTGTATAAATTCAGGAATTTCTCTACCGCGCTCACCGATTAAAGCTATGACTTTAATGGGAGCTTTGGAATTTTTTACTATCATGCCCATAAGGGTTGATTTACCAACCCCACTTCCTGCAAAAATCCCAAGCTTTTGTCCTACCCCACAAGTTAAAAGCGCATCTATTGTTTTAACTCCTACTGGAAAGACTTCCTCTATCAAACCTCGTTTCATTGCATCAATAGGTGCACGCATAATAGGCATAAATTTACTTGCCTCAATAGGTCCTTTACCATCTTTTGGTCGCATAAAAGGATCAACCACCCTTCCTAAAAGTTCATCACTAACTCCTATTTGCATACCCGCATCATTAATAAAAGCACGATCGCCTATTTTAAAACCTTCCACAAAACCAAAAGGACTTAAATAACTTAAATTCTCATCTACTTCTACTACCATAGCCATAGCTTCTTTACTCTCATCTTCACTAGAAACTATTTTAATAATATCACCTATGCTAGTTTTTAAGCCATTTATTTCTATACTAGTACTTGAAATTTTAGTAATTTGTCCAAAAACACTAACAAGATTTTGTGAAGCAATTTTGCTACGAAGTTTTTCTAAACCCATTAAAATCTAACCTGTTTTGCTGAGTTAATTAAGGTAAAAAATTCTTTTCTTGTTTTTTCACTTTTTAAAAAGCTACCTCTTAATGCTGAAGTACTAGTAGTAGAATTTGCCTTTTGTACTCCACGCATTTCAACACACATATGTCTTGCTTCAATAACCACCCCAACGCCTTTTGCACCTACATGTTCCATTAAAGCTTCTGCGATTTGTTCTGTGAGTTGTTCTTGAATTTGTAAGCGTCTTGCAAAAACTTCTACAAGGCGTGGAATTTTACTAAGTCCTACGACTTTTTTATCTGGTATATACGCAACATGCACGCGCCCAAAAAAAGGCAAAAGATGATGTTCACAAAGACTATAAAATTCTATATCTCTTACTAAAACCATTTCGTTGTTTGAACTTTCAAATAAAGCATCATTTAGTATTTGTTTTGGATCTTGTTTATAACCGCTATTTAAAAATTCAAAAGCCTTAAAAACTCTAGTAGGAGTTTTTAAAAGTCCTTCTCTTTGTGGATTTTCCCCAATAATCTCTAACATATTTTTTACTGATTGTTCAAATTTTTCTTGCATTTTTTCTCCATCAAAAATTAAAATTTTAACATATTTTTATTTTTATATAAAGTGATAAGGAAAATTTTGGTATATTATCAAAAAATTTTATTTAAAAAGGGAAAATATTATGGAAGTTACAGCAAAACTAATTGATTTTGCAAATGCAAATGCTACTGTGAAAATTGCTCAAGGAGCTATTAAAGCAGAAGTTGAAAAATTAGCTAAAAAAGCATCTAAAACTATGAAAATGGATGGTTTTAGAGCAGGAAAAGTTCCTGTTGCTGCTATACTTAAAAGATATGAAAAAGAGCTTACAAGAGATGCGGAGCAAGATCTTTTAAGAAATGCTGTAGATGGTGCTTTAAAAGAAGTTAAAAAAGAGGCTAAAGATTTAGTAGGTGAGCCATATTTTGAAAAATTTGATAGAAAAGATGGTGCTATTGAGGCTCAAATGGTATTATCTTTTAGACCAGAAGTAAAATTAGATGGATATGAAGAACTAATTCCAACTTATAATACACCAAAAGTAACTCAAAAAGAAATTGATGCAAAAAAAGAAGAATTATTAAAAAGATTTGCTACTCCTGAAGCGATTAAAGAAGCAAGAGCTTTAAAAGAAGGCGATTTTGCTAAATTTGATTTTGAAGGTTTTGTTGATGGTAAAGCTTTTGATGGTGGAAAAGCTCAAAATTATGTTTTAGAAATTGGTTCAAAACAATTCATACCAGGATTTGAAGAAGGTATGATTGGTTTAAAAGCAGGTGAGGAAAAAGATATTAATGTAACTTTTCCAAAAGAATATGGCGCAGCGCATTTAGCAGGAAAAGATGCGGTATTTAAAGTAAAAATTCACGAAATTCAAGAACTTAAATTACCTGAGTTAAATGAAGAGCTTTTAAAAAGCTTGTTACCTGAAGAAAAAGAACCAAGTGTTGAAAAATTAGATGCAAAATTAAAAGAACAACTAAAAAATGAAAAAATCTTTAAACTTATCAATGATGAGCTTAAAAATCAATTTGCAGAAGCTTTGGTAGCTAAGTTTGACTTTGTTTTACCAAGAAATATAGTAGAGCAAGAAACAGATATGCAATTTAGAAGCTCTTTGAGAACTTTAAGCGAAGAAGAATTAAAAGAATTTAAAGATGAGGCTAAATATAAAGAAAAAAGAGAAAGTTTTAAAGAAGATGCACAAAAAAGCGTAAAATTAACTTTCATTATAGACGAGCTAGCAAAACTTAGAAATGTTACAGTAAGCGATCAAGAATTAATCCAAGCGATTTATTTTGAAGCTTATAGATATGGTTTTAACCCGCAAGAACATTTAGATAATTACAAAAAACAAGGTGCATTGCCTGCTATTAAAATGTCTTTAATCGAAGAAAAACTTTTTGCTGATATTTTCAAAAAAAATGACAAAAAGAAAACTGAAAAAGAAAGTGAAAAATAATGAGCTCATACATACCTTATGTGGTTGAAAAAACAAGCAGGGGCGAAAGAAGTTATGATATTTATTCAAGACTTTTAAAAGATAGAATTATCATGCTAAGTGGCGAGATCAATGATGATCTTGCTGCTTCTATTGTAGCTCAGCTTTTGTTTTTAGAGGCTGAAGATCCTCAAAAAGATATTTATCTTTATATTAACTCACCAGGTGGGGTTGTAACCAGTGGATTTAGTATTTATGATACGATGAATTATATTAAAGCTGATGTAAGTACTATTTGTATTGGTCAAGCTGCTTCAATGGGTGCATTTTTGCTTAGTTGTGGTGCTCCAGGGAAAAGATTTGCTCTGCCAAATTCAAGAATTATGATCCATCAACCACTAGGTGGTGCAAGAGGGCAAGCAACTGATATAGAAATTCAAGCAAAAGAAATTCTAAGATTAAAAGCGATTTTAAATGATATTTTGGCTAAAAACACCAAACAAAAACTCTCTAAAATAGAAAAAGACACTGATAGAGACTTTTTTATGAGTGCTGTAGAAGCTAAGGAATATGGCTTAATCGATAAGGTTTTGGAAAAAAGTTTTAAATAAGGAAAAGCATAGCAATGTTAGATGATGATTTATTTGCTGATTTAAATTTAAGTAGCGATCCAACTCCAGCCAAAGAAGCTCCAAAAATTCAAAAAATTAGTGGAGGTGAATTTGAAAAATTTGCAAAGTCTATTTTGACTGAGCTTGTAAAAGATAATGTACCTCCAACACCAACTAATTATGGAGTTTATTTTCAAAAAATGCTTGAAGAACGTCCGGTAGCTTTTAAGAAAAAAGTTAGCGAGATTATGGAATTTGAGCAAAACGATGATGGTATCAAACGTGCAAATATAGAACAAGAAATCAAAAAAAGTTTTAGTTCTACTTCGGCATTATTGCAATACATTGCTATGATTTATAGACATCTTGAAACAGTTAAAGATATGTTAAGAAGACGTAATTCAGAACTTGCTATTAGTACAGGAAATTTAGCTGTTTCTAATGTAATTCACGCTCTTGAAGCAGATCTTTCAAGATTTTCTAGTATTTTAGATAAATATTCAGATGAGATTAAAGAAAGTTTTGATGAGGTTAGACAAACTTATAAACATATAGAAGAGCAAAGTGATTTTGACTCTAAATTTGGAGTTTATAATAAAAAATATTTTTTAGAAAATTTAGAAAAAAGCATTGAAAGTAATGCAAAATATAATTATCATACTTCCTTAATATTTTTTAGAGTAAAAGAAGAAATTCTTGAGCAAACTTATACTCAAAAAGAAAAAAATGCTTTTTTAAAAGGTGTGTGTAGAATTTTTAGTAAAAATGTCTCTTCAAGCGATATAGTAGCCCATTGTGGAAACAATATTTTTGCTATGATGATTTCTCATACAAATTTAGAAAAAGCACAAGAAATATGTAATAAAATTTTAGAATCTTTAGAAAATTCAAATTTTTTCCTAGCAGATAAAGAAATAGATGTAGATGTTGAAGTGGCTATAAGTGCTGTTAATCAAGATAGTAAGGGTGAAGAATTAATAGAAAAATGCATTGAAGCTTTAAAAGATTCAGGAAAAAATTTAGAACCCTTTATAATAGTGGAAAAAGAAAAATGATAAGAAAAATAATTACCTATCCTAATCCAAGATTATTTTTAGAGTCAAAAAAAGTAGAAAATTTTGATAAAGATTTACATATACTTTTAGATGATATGTATGAAACAATGATAGCTAATAAGGGCGTAGGCTTGGCTGCTATTCAAGTTGATGTGCCAATTAGAGCTTTGCTTGTAGATATTGGTGATGAAGAAGGTGAGCAAAAAGAAGATAAACAAACTCTTTTAGAAATTATTAATCCTATTATAACACCTTTAGATGATGAAAAAATTTCTTGCAATGAAGGTTGTTTAAGTATACCAGGTTTTTATGAAGATGTAATGCGCTATAAAAATATACAACTTGATTATCAAGATAGGTTTGGCAAGCCACAAAGTTTACAAGCGTATGATTTTTTAGCAGTGGCTATTCAACATGAAGTTGATCATCTTGATGGGCATTTATTTATAGAAAAACTTTCTTTTTTAAAACGCCAAAAATTTGACAAAGACTTTAAGAAAAAATCCAAAAAGAACAAATGAAAAAACTAAAATGTGCAAGTTTTTCTACAGAGCTTGATATTATCGATGTAGAATCAACTTTCACAAGAGGTTTGCCAGGTTTTAGTATAGTGGGTCTTGCAAATTCTACCATTAAAGAAAGTACAGAAAGAGTTAAGGCAACTTTACTAAGTCAGAATTTCAATTTCCCAGCTCAAAAAATCACTATCAATCTTAGTCCATCAGATATCCCTAAAAATGGCTCTCATTTTGATTTGGCTATTGCGATTTTGATTTTATTTCAAAAAGAAAATTTAGATGACTTTTTTGTTTTTGGAGAACTTGGTTTAGATGGGAGTATTAAAAGCACTGCTAGTTTATTTTCTATCTTGCTTTTTTTAAGTGCAAAAGTACAAAATGCCAAAGTAGTAGTACCAAAAGCTATAGCACAAAAAGCTTCGATGATACCTAACTTAACAATTTATGCTTTGGAAAATTTAGCTCAAGCTATGGATTTTTTTAAAGAAAAAAATTATGAGAATTATCATATAAATAATGCTCATCCTTTGTTTGAAAATGCCATAGAAATTAATAATCAAAAATATATAAAAAATTCTATTTATCCTTATGATTTTAAAGAAGTTAAGGGTCAAGAAAATGCTAAATTTGCTTGTATAATAGCAGCTTTGGGTATGCATAATATTTTATTTGAAGGTAGTCCAGGTAGTGGTAAAAGTATGTGTGCTAAAAGACTTCCTTTCATCATGCCACCACAAAGTTTGAAAGAAATTTTAGCTCAAAATGCCTATAAGTCATTAAACTCTTTAGATGATGATTTTAGTGCTAGTAGGGTTTTTAGAAGTCCTCATCATACAAGCACTAGGGCTAGTATTTTTGGTGGAGGAACTAAAAATGCCAAGATAGGAGAAATAGCACTTGCAAATGGAGGGGTTTTGTTTTTTGATGAGTTTCCTCATTTTTCAAAACAAATCATAGAAAGTTTAAGAGAGCCGCTAGAGGATTTTAAAATTCTTATTTCAAGAGTTAATACCAAAGTGATTTATGAAACTAAATTTTTATTTGCTTGTGCGCAAAATCCTTGTCCTTGTGGAAATTTATTTTCTAAAAGTCTTGCATGTCGTTGCCAAGAGATAGAAATTAAAAAATATAAAAATAAAATTTCATCTCCTATTTTAGATAGGATCGATCTTTATGTAGCTATGGATGAAATTTCGCATGAAGATAAAACAAGTTTAAGCTCTGAACAGATGAGTGAAATGGTTTTTAAAGGATTTTTATTTCAAAAGCAAAGAAAACAAGAAGAATTTAATGCCAAATTAAATGATGAACAGTTGAAGCAATTTTGTATTTTAGATTCTACTGCGAATGAAATTTTGCAAAAGGCTATAAATTCATATAATCTCTCTCAAAGAGGGGTAAATAAAACCATAAAAGTAGCAAGAACCATTGCAGATTTAGAGCAAAGTGAGTTGATCTTAAAAACTCATATTTTAAAAGCATTAAGTTTTAGAATGAGAACTACATAGGAGAAAAAATGGATAACAAAAGTGTGGCGATCTTTATTGATGCAGAAAATATTCCTTCAAAATATGCAAAATCTATTTTTGATATCGCTTCTGATTATGGAGAAATTGTTATAAAACGAATTTATGGAGATTGGACACAAAAAAATATACAAAATTGGAAAGAACAAATCGCACAATATTCTATCATCGCTATGCAACAATTTAATTTTATAGCTAATAAAAACTCAAGTGATATGTACTTAATCACTGAGATTATGAGTTTTTTTTATGAAAAAGATATTGATATTTTTGTCATTGTTTCAAGCGATAGCGATTATACTAGTTTAATCCAAAGACTTAAAGAAGGCAAAAAGCAAGTTATAGGTATGGGTTTAAAACAAGCTGTAAAATCTTATGTGAATTCTTTTAGTGAATTTTTTTATTTAGATCAAGATGAATCTAAAGAAAAAATATTAAGCACTAAAGAATATATCAAAGATTTAATCAATATCACAGAAGCCTTAATAGAAGAAAAAGGCCGTGCTGAATATGCTCAAATTCGCACCAATATGAATAGAAAACACGCAAATTTTATCCCTCAAAATTTTGGTTTTAAAAATTTTAGAGCTTTAGTAAAAGAGTTTTTACCACAAATGAAACAATTTAAAGAAGGTAATGAAAAAAATATTTATTTTCTTATTGAAAAAACAAAGGCTTAAAAATGGAAAATATCTTGATAGCCTTTTTAGTTGTTGTAATTTTGGCTTTTATATGGTATGTGTTTAAAAGCCAAAAAGAAAAAGCAAAATTAGAGTTTTTAAACCAAAGTAATATAGCTTTGCAAAATCAACTTGCTAATTTAGAGTTTGAAAAAACTACACTCATAGAAAAAAATTCCAAACTTTTAGATGAAAAAATATTATATTTGTCTAAAAATGAGGCTTTAGAAGCAAAATTAGCTCAAAAAGAACAAACCCAGCAAGAACTTTTAAATATACATTTAAAAGAGCGTGCGAATTTAAAAGAAGAATATACCCAAACTTTAATAAAACTAGAAGAAAAATACAAGCAAAGCTTAGTAGAATTAAAACAAGAATTAGAACAAAATTTACAAAAACAAAATACTAGTATTTTAAACCAAAACAAACTTATGCTTAATGAGGATACAAAAAAAATCTTAGAAGAAATTTTCTTGCCTGTGAAAAAAAGCGTTAAAGAATACAATGAAAGACTAAATTCAAATGAAGTTAGTCTTAAAACTCATATTGATAATATGTTTAAATTTAGCCAAAATATGACAGAAAATGCAGATAAGTTAGCTAAAATTTTAAAGGGCGATAAAAAAATTCGTGGTAATTTTGCAGAATTGCAACTAAAATCAGTTTTAGAAAATAGTGGTTTGGTAGAGGGCGTGCAGTATAAATTGCAAGAGAGATTTCAAGATGAGGGTAAAACCTATATTCCTGATGCGGTAGTATTTTTAGATAAACAAAAAAGTATAATCATAGATGCAAAATTTTCTTTGCCAAGTGATTTTGCTTTTGAAGATATTAGTCAAAATACCTGTCTTGATTTAGCTTATAATCTAAAATCAAGAATTGATGAGTTAGCCAAAAAGCCTTATATGCAGTATGACAAACACACTTATGAATTTGTTTTGCTTTTTATACCTTATCAAAATATCTTAGATTTGATTTTAAATGTAGATCTTGAAATTTATCAATATGCTTACAAAAAAAAGGTTTATTTAACCACACCAAACACTCTTTTTATGGCACTAAATACGATAAATATTTCATGGAAAAATATACAAAGTAATGAAAATATCCTAAAAGCTTTTGATGAGCTTGGCAAATTTCATGATAAATTTGCAGGTGTTTTAGATGATTTTGAAAAAATCAAAGAAAACATCAAAAGATTAAACACAAATGTAGATAATATGCAAACAAAGCTTACTCATGGAAGTGGAAATATTGCTTCAAGAGTGATAAAACTTAAAGAGCTAGGCGCTAAAACCCAAAAGCTTATAAAATGTGAGATGAGCGATGAAAGTAGTATTTAAAGATAATATTTCTTATGAAAAAGAGCTTATTGAAAAAGGTTTGGATGAGTTTTTAATGATGGAAAATGCAGGCATAGAGCTTGCAAATTTGATTAAGAAAAAAAGTAAAAACATAAAAAATGCTAAAATTTTATTTTTGCTTGGTACTGGTGGAAATGGAGCTGATGGACTTGTGGCCATTAGACACTTAAAAAAAGCTTTTGCTTTTGTTATGCCATATAAAAAAAGTACAGTGTTTACCAAGCAAGAGCAAATTTTAAAAAATATAGGTTTTAATTTCTTAAAAAAAGAACCTAAATTTAAAGATTTTGACATCATAGTTGATTGTGTTTTTGGAAGTGGTTTAAATAAAGCTTTAGATGAAAATTTGCAAAGAATTTTTAAAAAAATTGCTAAAAGTAAGGCTTTAAAAATAGCTTGTGATATTCCTAGCGGGCTTGGACAAGAGCTATATTTTAAGGCTGATTATACTCTTTGCATGGGGGTAATTAAAGAAATTTTATTAGAAGATTTCGCGAAAGAATTTGTAGGTAAAATTAAAATTGCGAATTTGGGTTTAAAACCTTATATGCAAAATACTTCAAGCTTTTTACTAGAAAAAAAAGATTTAAAACTCGTTACAAAAAAGGCTAACTCAAATAAAGGTGATTTTGGCCATGTTTATATTTTTGCCAATAAAAGCGCGGGTACTCTAGCTGGACTTGGTGCTTTAGAGTTTGGAGCGGGGCTTGTATCTTTAGTGGCCAAAGAAAGCTTTTCGCCTTTGATTATGCTAAAAGATGATATTGAAGGCAAAATAAATGCAGCTGCTATAGGTATGGGACTTGATGATTTAAGTATTTTAAAAGATGAAAGATTAAAAAATATTCCTTTAGTCTTAGATGCAAATTGCTTCCAAAGTGAAAATTTGTTTTCATATCTTGATAGAGAAGATGTTGTTTTAACTCCTCATCCTAAAGAGTTTTCTATGCTTTTAAAACTTTGTTTTAATGAGGATGTAAGTGTAGAAGAAATTCAAAACAAACGCTTTTTTTATGCAAGAAAATTTAGTTCTAAATTCCAATGTGCTTTGGTGTTAAAAGGGGCTAACCCCATCATCACTCAAAAAGAAAAACTTTTTGTAGTAAATTGTGGCAATGAGGCTTTGGCAAAAGGTGGAAGTGGGGATGTGCTAAGTGGTATGATAGTAGCTTTACTTGGGGCGAAATTTAATGCTTTAGAAGCTGCTAAAAATGCAGTATTAGCTCATGCTTTGGTGGCTAAAAATTATAAGAAAAATAAAATTAGTTTTGATGCTTTAAAATTAATAAAGGGGTTAAAATGCTTATAAAATTAGCAGTTTTATTTAGTGGTAATGGAAGTAATTTGGAAAATATTTTAGAAAAATTACATAAAAAAACTTTTGGCAAAAATACCTTTGAAGTGGTTTTGTGTGTATGTAATAAAAAAGAAGCTTATGGCATACAAAGAGCTTTAAAATATGGTCTTGATACCAAGATCATAGAACATGAAAAATTTACTTCAAGAGAAGAATTTGATGCAGAATTAGTAAAAATTATAAAAGAAAGTCAAGCAGATTTGACTATCCTAGCAGGATTTATGCGCATTTTAAGTCCTGTTTTTACTCAAAATATAAAAGCTATCAATCTTCATCCTTCTTTGCTTCCTTTATTCAAAGGTGCTCATGCTATCAAAGAAAGCTATGAAAGTGATATGAAAGTAGCAGGCATTAGTGTGCATTGGGTTAATGAAGAGCTTGATGGTGGTAAAATCATTACTCAAAAAGCCTTTGAAAAAGCTAAGTTAAGCTTTGAAGAATTTGAAGCGAAAATTCACGAGCTTGAACATACACTTTTGCCTGAAACCATTGTAAAAATTTTTGAAAATGATTAATTTTTCATCATTATAATTACGCTTTTTGTTTAAGGAAGGTAAATGTTTGAATGGATTTTTAGTGTAGATGCTTGGGTGGTATTACTTACTCTTACAGCTTTGGAGATTGTACTAGGGATTGATAATATCATTTTTCTAGCGATTTTAGTTTCTAAATTACCACCAGAACATAGAGATAAGGGTAGAATTCTAGGTCTTGCTTTTGCGATGATTACTAGAATTTTATTGTTATTGTCTTTATTTTGGGTGATGAAACTTGTCACACCTTTATTTAGTATATTGGGTAATGAAATTTCAGGTAGAGATTTGGTGCTTTTGCTTGGAGGTTTGTTTTTAATAGTTAAGTCTATTAAGGAAATTAAAGAAAGTATAATGCACCAAGAGGAAAGTCAAAGCAATATAAAAATTAGCAATAAACTTTGGGTTGTAGTTGCTGAAATAGCTGTGATAGACATAGTATTTTCTCTTGATAGTGTTATTACTGCTGTGGGCATTGCTCAAGATATAGAGATTATGATTATTGCTGTGATTATTGCAGTTTTAGTTATGCTTTTTGCCTCTAAACCAATTGCAGATTTTGTAGAAAAATATCCAAGTATTAAAATCTTAGCCTTGGCATTTTTAGTAATGATAGGCTTTGTTTTAGTATGTGAAAGTTTTGATATCCATATAGATAAAGCATATATTTATACAGCTATGGCTTTTTCTTTGATAGTAGAAATTTTAAATATCATTTCACAAAAAAAACAAACAGACAATTCTTAAAATATTTAGCATTTTTTATGCTAAATATTTTTTTATCTTGACTTTTAATATTTTTTTATGTAAAATAACGCTTTATTTTTGTACATCGGGGTGTAGCGCAGTCTGGTTAGCGCACTTGGTTTGGGACCAAGGGGCCGAAGGTTCGAATCCTTTCACCCCGACCATTTTTATAAATGGTGAGTGTAGCTCAGTCGGTTAGAGCATCAGATTGTGGTCCTGAGGGTCGTGGGTTCGATTCCCATCACTCACCCCATCAGCGCTCGTAGCTCAACTGGATAGAGCGACAGACTTCGGATCTGTAGGTTATGGGTTCGATTCCTATCGGGCGCACCATAAGCCTATTGTTATTTTTATTTTTATGCGCTCATAGCTCAGCTGGATAGAGCAACGGCCTTCTAAGCCGTAGGTCAGAGGTTCGAATCCTCTTGAGCGTACCACTTTTGCGGATGTGGTGAAATTGGCAGACACGCCAGACTTAGGATCTGGTGCAGCAATGCGTGAAGGTTCAAGTCCTTTCATCCGCACCACTCAAAACCCTATTTTACCATAGTTTGAGCAATTATACTTAAATTACGCTGAAGTCTTTGAAGTCCTATTGTATCATTTCGAGTTATTTCAAAAAGGTAACCTTTTAGCAGGTAACTTTTTAAAGTAACCGGATGAAAGGATAGTTAAAAAATCGTCCTTTTCATTCATTTAAGTTTTGCGGTAAAAAAGGTCAATTTTGGCTTTAACCTTAAAGCAAAGGTAACCTATAATAATTTAATTAAGTTTATAGGGCTTTTAAATACGCTATAATACAGCAAAAATACAAGGTTAAAAATGGCGATTGATAGAAAGGATTATAATATATCCATAGGAAAAGGAACACATCTAAAAAGACACAAAAATAAAATCAACGCCTTTTTATTTAGAATGCAAAACGACGGTAAAGAAAAACAACACGCTTTCACTATCCCCTTACGCCCTACTTGGAATGAAAACGAATATATAAGAATAGCACTTGCAAGAGCTAAAGAATATGAAAACGAGTTTAAAAAGCTTTTTAGTGCCACTTATACTTTAAACTCTAGTATTTTAATAAAAAACCTTTTTGAAGTTTTTATAAAAGCTAATTATAATATTAAAGATTTAAACGAGCAACACAAAGGTCACATTAGAAACTTAATAAGCATTTTTAATAATCATATTTTAGAACCTTTAGGAAATATACATTTGGATGAACTTACGCTTTATAAGGTGCAAGAGTTTTATAATGATATGAAAAACAAAGGGTTAGAGCCAAAAACATATAATAGAGCCATTAAAGAAGTTTTAAACCCTATGATTAAGTATGCTATAAAAAACAAATGGATTAATGAAAATGTTACTCTAGGTTTAAAACTTGATAAGGTGCAAAATAAAAAGCTTGTTACCAACCCTAAAGGCAAATATGAAGCTATTTTAAATGCTATTTTAGAACTATACAAAGACAATTCACTTTATAAGGCTTTGTTTTTACTTATACATAGTGGTAGGCGTAGGGATGAGGTTTTAAGTCTTCTTTGGCAAAATGTAGATTTAGAAAGAAAAACTATATTTTTACCAAAAACAAAAAACGGCGAAGCACAAGAGTATGCCTTAGATGATGAGTGTTATAAGGCTTTAAAAGCTTTAAAAGATGAGGTTAAACAAGATAAAGGCTTAGTCTTTGTTTCTAGTGTTAGTGGTAAAAAAATATCAAACTTAGCAAGACAAGAAATTAAAATAAGAGAGCTTAGCGGTGTAAGAGAATGGACGCCTCATTTTTCAAGGCATATAAAAGTTACTTTGCTAATACAAAATGGAGTTAATCCTGCTGTAATTAGCGGGACTTTGGGACATAGAGACTTAAGCACTATAAACATTTATGCAACTAATGATACACTTAAGGCAAGTCAAAAAGCTAACGAGGCTTTAAAGAAATTACAAGAAGAATAAATGCAAGATTTAGAGTTTATCTTTTCAAAACAAAGATTAGAGTATTACAAAGATATAAACGAGCATTTTGAGAACTTAAAATTAATATCTAAGATAATTCCTAAAATAGCTATACTTGAGATTTATATAAGAAATGCGTTAGATTATGAACTAAGCTTTAAATGCAAAGAGTGGATAAAAATAAGCGATAATCCTTTTTTACTGGCAAAAATAAATGAGTTTAAAGACAAAGAAAGTTTAGAACCTCATCAAATATTGTCACGCCTTAGCTTAGGTGTGGTAGCTAAATTAGTCGTATCTTATAAGGTGCAAAACAAGATTTTAGAATTAAAGACTTTTGATTTTAGAAAGTATAGTCCTAGCAATAGAAACTTTTTTATTTATAAAAACACAAAACAGGGTTTTGATAATATAGATAAGGTTAATATTGTTTTAAACTTGTTACACACTCTAAGAAATAGAGCTTGTCATTTTGAAAATCTTTTAAAGCTTAGAGAAAATAATAATAAACTATATCCCCGCATAAGCACAAAAGAAAAAGGAACAAATATAAGTTTAATGCCTGATAAAATAGAAGATTTTTTGAATGATTTAATTTGTGGAATAAATAAAGATTTGTTGGATTATATTAAGTAGGGGTTGAGCCCCCCTTTGAATGTAAAAAAATTATAAAACACAAATACTTAATAAAATATAAAATACCTTATAAGACTTTAAAATGCTTTAAGATAATTATATATATAATACATATATGAGTAATAAAGAAAAGTTAATTAAAGAATTAGAAAATAACCCTAAAAACGCAAGTTTTGCCAATATAGAAAAGCTTTTAAGTTGGTATGGTTATAAACTTGTTAGCATTAAGGGAAGTCATCATAAGTTTAAGAAAAATGGAAAAAGTATTATTGTGCCTTTGCATAAACCTATAAAAGAAATTTATGTAAAGCAAATACTAAAGCACTTAAAGGGGGAAAAATGAAAAAAGATATAAATTATTATTTGAACTTACCTTATAAGATTAATTTGGTAAGACTTGAAGATGGAGATTACTTTGCACAATTTGATGATAAAGAGCTAAATAAACTTGTTTTAATGGCAGGAGATGGTAAAACACCAAATGAAGCAATAGAAGATTTAAAAAATGCTTTTGCTTGTTATTTAGAAGAAGCTTTAGAAAAAAACGAGTTTATACCTGAACCTATGCAAAATGATAAAAGTAAGAACCTAGCTATCACTTTAAAAAATAGTCTTATAGATGAGATAGATTTTTATTCTAAGAAAATGGGCTTATCACGCAGTGCTTTTTTGGCTATTTCTGCTAAGGCATATATTAAAAACCTTTAAAGATATTAGCTTGTTATGAAAAAAAATAGAAAATATGAGTAAAATTTTTGTTACTTTTTAGAAAAATATCGCTAGTAATTTAAGTTACAAATTGTTTCTTATAAAAAAAGGCGAAATAAAAGAAATATAAGAAAATAAAAGAAATATAAGAAACTAAAAATAGTCACAAATGGAAACAAATTTGCATTAAGGCAAAATATTTCGAAAACTGCTAGAATACTTCGTAAATATTCAAAAGAATGTTTTTTAATTTAATGGAATTTGAAAAGCTTTAAAAGGCTTTCAAATAAGTGCGTTTTAACAGGTCTGCAAACAAGATTAAAACGCACAATTTCATTATAAGAGCTTTAGTTTAAGCCCTTAAAAGAATTGTATTGTAATTTAACTTATCTATTTCTTTTAAAGGCTTTATGAACTCCATAAATAATTTTAAAAGGATAGAAAATGGAAAACAATACAAACAAAGATTTTTTAACTATACAAGAGGTAGTTACGCTTTATAATCTAAGCAAAGAAACACAAAACAAATATAGAATGCAAAACAAAATTCCTTATATTAAAATAGGTAAAAAAGTATTTTATGATAAAGCTAGACTTGATGAGTGGTTTAGAAGTCACACTATGAATTAAAGGCTTTATAATGAGTGTAAGCCTTTTTAATGATGAGGTAAAATCATATACAAAAAATTACCATTTTGTAACCAACTTCTTACTATACCGCTATGGGTTAAGTTTTGATAGAAGTGGTAATAAAAAATACAACACAAGTCTTAAAATCAAACCAAACACAAGCTTAATAACTGATTTTAACGGCAGTTTTAGTGGAGATGTGATTGATTTTATAGTTTTTAAAGAAAATGTTAGCACAAAAGAAGCTTTAGGGGTCTTTGTTGATTTTCATAAATTACCAACGCAAAAGGTGGATAGCTTTAAACCTATAAAAGAAGTTGTAAAAGATGATAGCTATTTAAAAAATATGGCTTATTCTTTACAGGCTGATTATAACTTATACTATGATGATATTTTGAGAAATGAATTATTAGATAAAACCTTTTTTGATAATTTTAGGCTTTTTATGGATTTATGCAAAATATTAGATTTTGTAAAAATAAATGAGTTTGAAAATATCATAAATGAATACTTTGGATTTTCTAAAAACGACAAAAGCTTAGCATTTATCTTAAGAGATAAAGGCGAGATTAAGAGCATAGCTATAAAAGAAAAAATAGTCAAAGATAAGACAATAAAATGGTTTAAACTAAAAGGAAGCAATGCTAAGTTTATAAAGTTTGTAAAAGCTAAAGAAAATGGATTGCTAAAATATTGTTGCTTTATATTTAGTGGCATAAAAGAAATAATCATCAGTGAGTTTTTAGGTATAAATGCGATTTGCTTTCAAAGCGATAGCACGATGAAATATATACAAACACACGAGCAAATAAATGAACTTTTGAGCTTCATAGATGAAAAGTTTTTGTATTTTATTATTGAGAACGATGAAAGTAGTTTTAATGCCAATTTAGGTCTTTTAAAAGAGTTAGCAAAGTTAAAACCAAGTGTGTTAAATAGTTTTTCTGTTCTTAATTATGATGAGTATAAAAATGCTGATTTTGTGGATTTTATAGTTTATTTAATGAAAGAATTAAAAAAAGATTATGAGAAAGACAGAAAGGAGCTAAATACCTTTTTGGCTTTTGCACAAAAGTATTTTAAAAGTTATTTTATGAAAGGCTTAAGCTTTTTAGAAAGGAATAAAAATGGATAGATTTAAAAGTCAAAGTCAAGATGCAAAACTCAACTTTGATGCTTTTAAAGATATTAAAAAAATAACAAGTAGTCCGAATAGTATTTTACCACAAAATATTAAAAATGCTGATTTTATAGATTTAACAATATGGGCTATAAGAAATAAAGACTTAACTAATGTTGATTTTATATCTTTGATAGATAATTTTTTAGATAAAGGTAGCATTAGTTTTTTAATTAGTGAAGCCAATAAAGGAAAAACATTTTTAAGTCTTGCTATTTGTAAGTATTTATTGGAGTTTGATAAGGTTAAAAAGATTGTTTATTTTGATGGAGATAATAGCAAAATAACCATTAAAAGCAGGATTAAAGAAACAATGCAAATAAAAGGGTGTTGCTTTTTAGATTATGCAGATTTTAATTATATACAAACTAGCAATTCTTTGGAGTATGGAGATGATGAAATAGATGTAGATTTTGATTTTATTGTTAAAAGGTATTTGGAACCTTTAGCACAAAAAGGCAGTTTATCTGATTGTTTTGTTGTTTTTGATAGTCTTTTTAATTTCTTTAAAGGCGATATGAATGATAATAAAAAAGTAGCTGAGTTTATGAAGATAATCAAAAAAATAAGCCATAAAAGCGGTGGGACTTTTTTATTTATTCATCATAAAGGAAAAAGTGTAGAAAATGATTTTATAGGCGGAGTTAATTTTGCAAATGCTACTGATAATCTTTTTATAATACAAACAAGCAATAATGATGGTTTAAAGCTAGATATGGAGTTAAAAACCAAAAAAGCAAGGAACTTTCTACCTCATCCTCTAAAAATAGATATAGACCTAAAAACTCTTGATTTAAAAGTAGAAAAGCTTGTAAATGAAGCTGATACAAACTTTCTTTTAAAGGCTCAGAAAATCATAGAGCAAAGAGGGGAGATTTTGCAAGGGGATTTGTTAGAACTTTTAGGAAAAGCAAAGACTGATACTTATGCCATTAAAAAGCTAGAAAATGGGAAAATGTTATATTATGAAATCTTAGAAAAATCAAGAAGCACGGGCGGAAAAGCATTAAAATACTATGTGCCTTTAAAAGAGAACAAAACTATCATTAATGGCATAGAAATAAACGCTACACAAACTTTATTTACTGAATAAAGCTACTTAGTTTTTTAAGCTATGTAGGTTTAACCTATGTAGCTTTGATTAACAAAAATATCCCTTAAATGCAAAAAGTATTTTTACTAATATAAAATTGATTAAAAAACAAAAATCGTTTAAAACAGCTTTGATTGATTTAACATATATACTTTTATATTCTTATTATTTTTAATTACGATTGTATTCTTTTTTTTTCTGTGAAACATTTTTTTCAATTATAATTCAATTATAAGCAATTATAAAAAAGGCTATTATAATTGATTAAAGCCCTATAAAATAATGGTTTATAAGCATTTTTTCTAAAATAGCTATTATAATTGAAGCAAAGCACTATTATGTAGATGTTTGCACCAATTATAAATACTGTTTTTATAATTGATTATAATTGCTTTATAATAAGAAGTGCTTATAAAATGTTTCACAGAATATTTTTATACCTTGCTAGTTTTTAATTATAAAAAATATTTATCATTTTTACAATTCTTACATATCATCTTTTATTAAGTCTTTGATTTTATTGTATTTTTGTGCTTTGATGTAGTTTTCTAATAAAAAAGTTATATAGGGTGGATAAGAAGTTGTAGAACCCCAAGCATTTATGGTAGGATATGGGATACCACTTATTTCTGCCAATTGTTTTTTATTTAGATTAGCTTGTTTTAAAAGCTGATTAAATTTTTCTTTAGTCATTTTGCAACCTTTATAATTTTATATTAAATTATATAGTTACAATACTAAATATAAATTAAAAATATTAAAACAATATTTATTAAAGATAAAATTAAGTATTAATGCTATATTATTTTACTTTAAAAAATATCAAATTAATATAATTAAAAGGAATTACAAAAATGGAAAATGTAAGTTATTTTATATTTTCAATTTCAAAAACTTTATTTTTTAACTCTTCATAGCTTTGTGCTTTGATGTAGTTTTCAAGCCAAGATTTAACCCAAGAGAGCGTTTTGTCGCTTTGCTTCCAATTCATAAGTGTTTGGTAAGGTAAGTCACAAAGAGAGGCAAACTCTTTTTTAGTTAGGTTGTATTTTTTAAAATACTCTCAAATTCTATATTAGTCATAATTTAACCTTTTATATTGATAATGTGAGTTATTGTAGAATGGGTATAGCTATTTCTTAGAGGTTTGCTCTAAATTATCTTCTTTTTTATATTTTTCTAAGATTGTCAATAACTCATCAAAAGCTAAGCATTTTTCATAATAATATAAAAAGGGTTCTACCCAAGCGGGAATTTCTTTATCATCTTTCCAATTTGTAGAAATCCCGCTATAACTTACCTTTGCTATATCTGCAAATGTTTTTCTTGTTAATCCTAGTTTCTTAATTTTTTCATCAAATTCTAATCTTGTCATTTTATAACCTTTTTTAGTTAATTACAAAATAATTATAGCATTTTTTTATTAAATAACATAAAAATATATTGACTTTTTTAGTAAAAAACTATAAAATTAAGTTTTATTTTTAGTTAAATACATAAAAAAGGAATTACAAAAATGGAAAATGTAAGTTATTGTAGAATGAGTTGCTTAGATGGCAAGATAAATGGTCTTAAATACTTTTTAGATGTGTTTTTGAGTGATTTAGATAATAAAGGCGATGTTAAGTCTTGTGTAATGTTTGATAATGAGGCAAGTATTTGCGATATAAAAGATATGATTATGGCAATGCTTGATAATATAAAAGATATTACAATCGAGCAAGATAATTTCCTTTATAATGTAAGTCAGCGTGAAAGCACTTATAAAGGTATTGTAAAAGATGAGCTAGGCAAAGAGTTTAGTTTTGAAGAGCTTGAGAAAATACACCAAATGCAAGAAGAAAGAATATTAAGAGAAATATTGGAAGAAGATAAAAATAAAAGGTGTGTGAGTTAAACTCATACATCTTATGATGTAGATAATATCTACACTACTACACTATAAACAAGTTTTAAAATATCCAAAAAACTACATTGTATTAAGCAATATTTAAGAAAATGTTATACGATAAGAATACGATAAAAAGGGCATTTTGCTGATGAGCTAACTATTAATTAGGTCATCTTTTAACCTTTAAATATAAAAGGGTGTAAGTTAAATACTTCCTTATCAACATTAAACCCCTAAGTTTAATTTAGGTGTTAAAAAAACTACATAGCTTTGTCAAAGTATTTAAAATTAAATGGCTTTCTTTTAAAGGCATATAAAATAAAATGAGTTATAATAATTAGAAGATGATCTGATAAAGGAAAAAGTTATGCAAACCATAACAATAAAAGCAAAAGAGCAAGAAATAAACAAGCTTTTAGATATTTTAAAGGAATTAAATATCGGGTATGAAATAGAAAATAACAACTATAAGAATGCTTTAAATGATTATGAAAGTGGCAAGGGTTGGAAAGAAACAAAACAAGAGCTACATAAGGCTTTAAATGATTATGAAAGTGGCAAGGCTAAATTAACGCCATTAGGTAGTGAGTGGATATAATGCAAATCCTAGAAAGCGATTTATTTACAAATGAATTAAATGTTATTTTAGCCTTTATTATGAAAAAGGAAAGCATAAAAGCCAAAAACGCTTTTAAAAATGATTTATATAAGGTTTTAAAAAAGCTCGATTTTATGCCTTATAAGTTTAGAAAGTCTTTAGCTTTTGATGATGAGAGTGTAAGAGATTTTATTTTTAAAGGTTATGTAATACCTTACAAAATAGATAAAGAAAAAGATTTAATTATTATTTTAGGTATTTACAAAGAAAACCTACCAAACTTTTAAAAATTACTTTTAAGCTTTAGAAAAAATACATTTAAGTTTCAAACCAAAAATGCTTAAAAAAGCAAGAAAACTTAAACCAAAAATCCGTGAAACATTATATTTAAGCTAAATAAACTTAAAATACTTCAAAAAGATTTAAAAGACATTTTGTTAAAATATCGCAAAATAAGGCTTTGGTGCTTATATAAATATAAAAAAGTTTGAAAAGTGTAATTTTCAAAAACTATTTAAGTTTTATAAGAAATAAAGATTGATATGGTTGCATAAAAAAGGTAACTTACAAAAGGTAACCATTATAAAACTATTGTAATATAGATGTTTATTTTTAGTTATATATTTCAAGTCCTTTCATCCGCACCATTAATTTAAAATTCTTTTAAGTATTTAAGTTTCGCGATTCATCTTAATCATATTTATAACAATAAGTTAAATTTATAATACTACAAAATTAGGAAGATGCTATGGTAAATATATATCAAGTTAAAGTTATTGAAAATTTTTGCAAGGATAAATTTAAAGAAGATACAAGAACAAAAGATTTTTTTCATACCTTTTTGACTCAAAATTTAGAAATTTACACCAATATAGAAGATCAAAAGTATGCCAAAGATACAATATTAATATATAAAATTTTTGATATATGTATTATATGTATAAAAGATGGAGTCTCGGTAAGTCAAGAGTATTGTCAATTTAAAAAAGGTGTGATAGATCATATAGTTGTATATACCGATGAAAATATGAATGATGGTAAAATATCGCAACTATTAAGAGGTAGTTCTACATTAAAAATAGATAAATCAAATTGTTATGATAATCCAGATATTAAAGTTGTGTTTTCAGAAAAAGGCTTTTTATTTCAGGCTAGATTTAATAATTGTGAAAGTAAATTTAACGATACAATGACTATGTTTGCGCTTTCTTTGGCTTATCGTGAGAAAATGGAGTATTATTTGAATTTAACTTCAAGTATTATAGATGAAGAAAATTATTATGATGTTATTGATATTAAAAAAGATTTTTATGTTTTTAATCTAAAGTATTTTTTTAGTAATCCAGTGCACTATAACTACCAACAAAAACATGCAATATGGAAAATTATATTTCAATATTACGATATTTTAGAACAACATCAAGAGCTTAAAATCCAGATAGAAAATCTTGTTGATATTTTGCATATTGAACAAAATCAAGAGGAAGATAAAAAGGAAAAAATAAAAGAGAATAAAAGAAAAAAAATCGAAATGATTTTTTTAATTATCGGTGGTTTTGTTACTTTAGCTTCGTTGGTCAGTGCATACAAAGACGCTATGGAATTATTTGGTTAAAATCATATATTATTTTGACAAAACAAGCGTTTTAACTTTATAGTTAAATATGTTTTATGCAAAAATTAAAAGCCTTACTAAAATTTTGGAGTTTTTTTATCCTCTTACATCTTCTATTCTATATTATTCTACATTCCTTCCGTTATTTCCCTAAAATAACTTTCCCACATCTACAATATAT